>JAUHWN010000112.1 GCA_030424665.1 Bdellovibrionia bacterium
CCTTCGGACCGTGCACGGGGCCGCAAATACGGTACATCAACAGCTCCGGGAAGATCAGCACTTAATCCACTTCCGCCACTTTCAACAACTGTTTCAGCAGGGGCAGGAGCTGGACCTTCAAAATCTTCTTCGACAACATCTTCGTCGTCGACCTCTGGAGTTCCTTCAGGAGCCGGAGGTAGAGCTGGAGCTACTACTTCTTCAGTTTCGGCTACTACCTCTGGCCGAGGTGGAGCCGGTTGTCTTTCTCGCGACTCTTCTGGTGTCGGTTCAACAGCAGGAGTGACTTCGGGGCTGATAACTTCTTGCTCTATATTTCTTAGGTCTAATACTGTATCTGTTCGCGGCTGAATCCCTACGCGCATATATCCAAAATCGGGCAAACCTTCATCAAAGGCCTCTCCATGATCAAGTTGGTTTTCTAAATCTTCCTCGGTGGGATTATATTCAACTTCTGGCTCTTCAGGCTCTTCACCATTTGAACTCTCAAACTGCTTTCTTTTAACCTCGCCATTAACACGATAAAAGACATCGAAGAAATAGCTGTTACATTCGTTATCAGTACAGACACCTATGGCAGAAAGTCGAGAGATACCCGTATCCGCCCTTTGGTTGTCAGACATATAAGAAACCCAAATATCGTATTCTTGGTGTTTTTCAATTTCACCACTCAAATTCACCACTTCAGAGGAGTCGGCATAAACGAGTTCAACTTGAAAAGTCATTTGCCGAGTTTCTAAGTCAGCATTTCCATGGGGATTTTTGAATCGAAGGACTTCAAGTGCTAAAACCTCAGGAGACTCCCTCAATGCAGGAAAAAGATTGGCTTGAGTTCCCTCGAGTCGAGGAGAATTGAGTTCAGGAATGGGAGTGGGGCTTGCACTAGTCTCTACCTCTGGCTGAGAACTTGGATCGTTCTGATCGGACAGATCTTTGACTTTAAAGCGACAAGCGCTCATAGAAATCAATAGTAGAAATGGAAGAATATACTTCAGCAAAGCCCTCTCCTTCTAGTGCTTTGAATTACAAATATTTTCCATTCACCCACGATTTCGTCTCGAAGTCCCTAAGTGGAACCGAAGAAATCTTCACAAACTACTTGTTCAAAATTGAAGCCAAGTCCTTTAAATTCCAATCGAATCTAGTGCACCTGAAGCTTCTCATTGTTGGTTGAGAGACAATTATTGTCATTTGTGAAAACTTTTTGGTGCCTCTCACCTATTCAATTGGAGAATGCTAAGTTGGAGTCGGCTTAGGGGCCAGGAGGATTGGGTGTTTTTTTTGAAATTTATTTCTTTATCTAAATACATTCTTATAATTGAATTGTTTCTCGTACAATTTGTATTCTTAGCATGTAGTCAAAACAATAAAGATCGCCCTTCAGCAGTCCCCTTGGAGCCAGTAACAATAGAGCAAAGTAAAAAGACCATCGCTTTTGATTCTGAAGAAAAAGAAAATGAATTTTTGCAGCAATTAGAGATACTCTGTAAGACTTGTAAACCTTCTTCAGGAATTGTAACCGTTAAAAATAAAGATGGAATTGCTCTCTGTGCAGGAGTTTTTTTAGACGGCTCCACCTTTGTAACTAATAAACATTGTCTCCCTTCGTCGCTACATATTCGAGGAGCTGATTGCAGTCAAGACGTCGCGATTTATGGACGAACTGACAGAACCGTAAAAGCGTCCTGCGGAACAATTATTGACCTATCGGCTCAAGAACCTGAGGTAACCTACGTGCGGCCAGATTTCGCCATATTAAGTTTAAAAGAGAATTTAGAAGGCATACCAATTCTCGACTCATTTGCCAGCCCCCTTTCGGATGGTGATATAGTTCAGGCCGATCTTCCCAGTTACGAAAACATTAAATCGCGCCAAGTTGAAATTAAATCTCAGGATTGTAGAGTGACTAAAGATTCTATGATCAACCCCTACTTTGTTTCGGGTGAAACTTCGGCCACCTATGCCCTCAGTGAATGCGATTTTGTTCCCGGTCAAAGCGGTAGCCCCCTCTATCACGAGGGAAAGCTTTACGGACTTCATAGTCAAAGAGTGATCATTTCACCTGACAGTGAGTTTACCCGGTTTAATAGCGAAGAAGTGGGATTCTATGCCCGGGGCACCCTTCATAAGTGTTTTACGCATATCTTGCGCAACGAAGAGAGTCCAGAGGTCTGTCGGCAACAGTATAGTGTTCAAAGGGAGAGTGCTCAGACCCTTGAGTTCAAAAATAAGTCCTATTTGCCCAAGAACCAAGAACGCCGTGAAATTATTAGTTCTTGGCTCGAGACAAACTCTGAGCATCTTTTTTATAAATTTAGTTCCGGACAGGTTACCGATTACGAGAGAGAGCATTTAGGACTGATGGATGCAATGGTAACAGGAATTGATTGTGTGCGCCTGGACAAGGTAAAGATCAATGAAAAATTAAACCAAGATATTTATAAGTGGAATACATTTATTCACTACAACAAATATCTTCAAGTCAGCTTCAGCATTGAAAGCCAGAAAATATGGAGTCATTTTGAAGTGACAGAGTCAGGAAGTGAAGAGTCTGCCCTTCATCTTTCACTGATCGAAGAAGAACAAGTTCTAAATTCCCAAGACTTTTTAATTCCGTGGTGTACTTTTTAGAGAATCGATTTACTATTAGTCTATGTTTGTCATCCAAAAAATACGAGCTGTTGACTGCCTTTCTCTCAGAAGTCAAGTTTTGCTACCCCATAAAGAAATTAGGGACTGTCGAATTGATGGCGACGATGAAGAAACAAGCTTTCATTTGGGCGCCTTTAAAGATGGTAAAGGCCCGTTTGCCATCGCTAGCTTTATTAGAGAAAGCCATCGACACTTTTCTGAAAGTTCTAAGCAATATCGCCTGAGGCAAATGGGCGTTCATCCGAATCATAGACGGTTAAAGGTGGGGAAAAAATTATTAGAAGAAGCGCTTTTAGAGCTCAATAAACGAGACGCAACCCTTTTGTGGTGTCATGCTCGGCAAGTCGCCTATGGGTTTTACGAAAGCCTCGGGTTTGAGTACTTTTCATCTGAGTTTAAAATTGATGTTATCGGCCCCCACAGAAGCATGTTTAAGAGACTGATTCCTTAGAATATTTTTTAAGGCAATCCGGGCAAATACATTGCTCGGTTGATTTTTCGATCTTTAAAGGGGGGAGGTCCATACACCAACAATGACCGGTGGCCATTTCACAACCAAACTCTTTGCCACATAATTCACATTCAATGATATTCTCTTTTATCTTCCGAATATCATCCTTGTTATGGTTCTTTTTACTTTCTGTCATTGGCATGAAGCTTTACTTGATGAAGACCCTTTACAAAGTCGCAAAAGCCTTTAACTTGTTTTTCAAGAAGTTCATTGGCCATTGGGTCCGTTATCTTGTCTCCATCGAGAATATTCCAAATATTCATTAAAAAAACTCGTTCGGGGTAAATGAAGGAGTTTCGATAGCCAAAAACACCCTGCATGTGCTCTACCGGTCGAATTCCACCAAATCGACCCCCGAGTCCAACAAACGAAACAGGACGGAACTCAAAGGAGTCTGGATACTTCCAGTGGTCGATAAAATACTTTAAAACTCCCGGATAAGAGCCATTATACTCTGGGATCACGACGTGCATGCTGTCTGCTTTTAGTGTTTTATCAACCCATTTTTCAAAATTAGGAAGGTCCCGCTTTCCGTATTGTGAGCCGTCCAGTTGTGAAAGTGGAATATCTCTCAAGTCGATGATTTCAGTCTCTTCTCCGAGCTCGGAATAGAGACCCTGCAGTATTTTACAGACTTTCATACTATTTGAGTCAGGACGATCTGTACCGGATATTATATATTTCATTCATCTGCCTTTCCGTCTCAAAATGGACCAAAGCCAATTAGAGTAACCGAAGTAATATCACTGGAGCTATGGTAGAATAAAGTCATGAAAACGCGATTATGTGCCGCATTATCACTCACTCTATGCCTTTGCTTACCTCAAAGCCTTTTTGCCCGCTCTAATCAGAAAAGAGTGCCCACGGAGCAAGAAGACCTGCAAATGCTATACGATGCCTCGGTTAAGCAGCAAAAAGCGCTGCAAGAAATGCTTCAAAAATCCAAGGCTCTTCTTGAAGACTATAAAAAAAATCCACAAAAATATAAGGCGAAACCGGCTTCGGCCAGTCGCCAAAACACATCTGTGAGCCCAGTCATCAAAGTCAATGCCTCATCTAAAAAGCGAAATTCCGATGGGATTCCCGTGCAAAACCTAAATCGAAAATCGGCCAGTAGCATTACGCCAAGTCAAAACACTCAACCACAAATTACGCAAAAACAAATGGATGAGCTCCTTCGAAATGTGGAGAAAATGCAAAAGTCTATGGAGAAAAGAAACAAATCTCTCAAACAGTTTCAATAGATTATGAAAATAGTTAGTTGCCTCTTCTTTGTCTTAGTTTTCAATTCAATAGCTCAAGCTGATTTCGTTCTTTTACAGCAAAAGCCAAGCTTAGTAGAAAGTTTTCCTGTAGGTTCAGGGAGTCAATATTTTTTGAATACCGGACTCGGTCCCGCTGAGGTCAATATTTATGTGCAATCGGTAGAGGCTAACAAACTTGCCGTTGAAATTTATATGCGCGAAACCAGTGGTCGCAATCCAGGCCTCTATCAGTCTTTCGACCTAGAGTTAAATTCTAGTCAAAACATCGCCTTAAAAGATGCCTATTTAAAGCGGAGTTCAAGCTCGCCACCAGAGCGTATGCCGCAGAAAGTGTTAGAGGGTACTGGTCAATGGAAGATGTCTGAGTTTTCAAGGATCCGCCCTCAAGACTTAAAAAAAGACTTCGTCAAAGAAGTTGAGCTTGAAATGGAATTTGGAAAATTAAAAACTCTTTACTTTAAAAAAGAAAAAAATGGCCTCGTCCTCGAGTATTGGATTAGCGAAAAGATTAAGCCTTTTGGGCTCGTTAAAATGCGAAGTCAGGGTCCCAAAAAGAAAGACAACTACACTCTCGACTTTAAGAGTTTACTAACCGGAGTGAAAAGCGAAATAAATCCAAAAAAGGCTGTACCTCTGACTGAAGAGGGACAAATTCTTTTAGGGTTGAAAAAGCCTAAGCCCCCTCAATAATGAGACTATGAATATTGTTTTTGAGTCGTTCTCTGCCATGAAGCGGCGCTATTTCGATGAAAAAGCGGTGGCCAAGTACTTCCCCACCAACCTTCTCGACCAGGGTTTGCGTCGCTTGAGCAGTACCTCCGGTGGCGAGAACGTCATCAACGATCAGAACCCGATCTCCTGGCTTAATGGCATCTTCAGTCATCTCAAGAGTATCGGTTCCGTACTCTAGTTCATAGGTATGAGCCACTGTCTGCCCCGGCAATTTACCCTTCTTGCGGACTAAGACGAGCCCCTTATGATAGTTATATGCTAGGGCCGATCCCAGTAAAAAACCGCGGGATTCGATCGCCGCGACTTTATCAAATTCAAAATCAATGGAACGTTCAAGTTCTTGAATCAGTACTCGAAAAGCCCCAGGAGTGCGCAAAACTGGAGAAATATCTAAAAACTGGATCCCCGGTTTCGGGAAATCGGGAACGACCTTCAATAAATTTTTTATATCATCAATATTGCGATAGGTTTCAGCCATACCCTCTCCCTCATTATTTGTACTAGACTATATTCATTTTACTGGACCTTGTTAACTCAAAATTGGATATTTAAGGAATGCGGCATTTTCTCATCAAAAGCATTCAAATGATCCATTTCGGCTTTATTATCTTTGTTTTGTTAGGGTGGCTTCTCCCTGGTGCTACAGCTACAATTCTTTATTTGGCTGTCTGCGTGGCTATGATTCTTCAGTGGCTTTTTAACCATGGAACCTGTTTGCTGACTAATTTCGAAAATATGCTCAAGGGGCACTCTTGGGTCGATCGCAAAGAGCATGAAGTCCGATTCGTAGAGTCTTTTGTGAATCGCTATTACAAAGGAAAGCTACATACGGGGGCATTAGACTTTGTTCTCTATGGAATTGTCTATTCTTTGATGGCTCTTAATACGATTTTATTTTGTTTATTTTAAGAAAGGGATGGCGCGGTCAAAACCTCCATCGGCGCGAATCATCTGCCCATCGATCCAAGACGACTTTTCAGAACAAAGAAAAATTATGATATTTGCAATTTCATCGAGGCGAGCTGGTCGTTGGCTCGGCAAGCTTTCGCTGTAAGCTTCTGAAATTTTCTTAAAATAAGGGCCAAGCATTTTCTGTGTACTTTCAGTTTCTAAAAAGCCAGGATTAACACAATTAACTCGAATACCTTTGTCACCGAGTTCGTGGGCAAAATAGTAGCTCAATTGCTCTAAACCCGCCTTGGCGGCAGCTAGTAAGCCATGACTCTTAACGATTTTCTCAGTGTCCATTCCACTAATACTCACTATGGCTCCACCTTTAGGCATTAGGGAAACTGCTTTTTGAACCCCGAGAATAAAGCTTGTGACCGAGATATTAAACGTTTTTTCTATGTGGTGAGCCTGAATATCGATGAGATTTTTGAAGGCTGTCGCCGCCGCGTTGTGAATAAAAACATCAAGATGTTCGATATCATCAAACAATGAATTGATGCCCTGGGGTTCTGAAAGGTCAGCCTTTATTAGGCGAACAGAAGCCCCTAGGTTTTCGATTTCTTTCTGGCTTTCAAGGGCGGAGTCCTCGTCGGATCGATAACCGAGAAATAGCTCTGCCCCCAGTTTTGCAAATTCAAGGGCAGTGGCTTTTCCTAAACCTTTTGTGCCACCAGTGATGAGTACCTTTTTCTTTTGAAATTCTGACATTTAAATGACCCTTATTAGTTTTTTATAATGAGAGATTAATTTCAAACGAGGGCTTGGCCCCGCTTGAGTCCCTGCTTAGCAATGATCAATTTTTGAATTTCATTGGTTCCCGCACCGATTTCAAAAAGTTTTGCATCTCTCAGGCAGCGTTCGACTAAATACTCACTCATATAACCATAGCCTCCAAAACACTGAATCGCTAAATTAGTAACTTTTGATGAAGCTTCTCCGACAAGTAATTTCACGACGGCGGCTTTTTCGTTAACATCTCGACCTTTTGCCATTTCATCAACACAGTGCCAAAGGTACACGCGACAGGCTTCATAGCTAGAAATCATTTGCGCAATGTGATCTTGGATCATTTGAAACTCAGCAATGGGATGGCCAAATTGCTTTCGCTCTTTTGAATACTTTAGACTTTGATCAATGCAAAAGCGCATGAGGCCCAATGCAAGGCCACTGAAAATAACTCGTTCTACATCAAGAGAGCTCTTCATAGCCGAAAAAGCCCCTCCGACCTTTCCAACAAGTGCCTTAGCACTGACCTTGACGTTATCTAAAAAAATCTCTCCGGTCGGAGAACTCTTATGGCCCATTTTTTTGAGAGGAGAGCCAGTCGTCAGCCCCTCAAGTCCCCTTTCGAGAATAAAGGCACTCCCACTGGAAAACCCAGAATCGATGAGTTCACCCTTTTCGTTGAGAGTTTTAAAAATCACAAAGAAGTAGTCCGCGATCGGAGCATTGGTAATGAAGGTTTTTGAACCATTGAGTATGAAATGATCGCCTTGAATTTGCGCGGTTGCTTCAATACCAACGGCATTGCTCCCTGTCTGGGGTTCTGTTAGAGCCCAGCATCCGGTCTTTTCGCCACTGACTATTCCAGGTAAGTATTTTTGTTTTTGTTCTTCACTACCGTGCTTCGAAACGTTGGCGCCAAAAAGGCAGCTACTGGCCAAAGAAGACAGGCCAAACCCACTATTGATGTAGGCCATCTCCTCAGCTACGGCCAACTGCAAATAGGGATCCCCTGCGCCGCCCCACTGTTCTGGTAACAAGGGGGCAATGAGTCCAAGCTCTCCCATTTGGCGATGGATATCGAGGGGGAATTCTGCCTTTTCTTCGAGATCTTCAATCCGCGGTAATAGCTCCTTTTGAAGGAGTTTTCGCGTCGATTCTCGAACTGCATTAATGGACTCCTGATCACCAAACATAGTGCCTCCTTGCAGTAAAAGCTTACTTCTTGATAGAGGGGCTCACAAGGGATAATGTTTCGTCATGGCTCACATAGGCACTTCAATCTCAGATAATAATACCCAGTTCAAAGAAAACTACAAAGGCATGCTTAAGCTCTTAGAGCGCCTTGAAGAGGTTCGAAAAGAAAGCCTCTTCGAAGGGGATGTCAAAAGTATTAAGAGGCATCAGGATCAAGCTAAGATGACAGCTCGAAAGCGTGTTGATGCCCTTTTAGATTCTGATCAAAAAGCTATAGAACTGATGCCCTTTGCCGGGTACGGAAAAAAGAATGTGGCAGTAGGAGCTTCGCTGGTTGTATTCTTAGGTAAAATCCAAGGCCGCTATAGCCTTGTTTGTGCCAATGTGCCCAGCATAAAGGGCGGTGCCCTCAATTTGTCCTCGGTCGAAAAGATGCATCGTGTTCACGAAATTGCTCTCGAAAATCGACTTCCCACCGTCTATTTAGTCGAATCGGCTGGCGCTGACTTATCTCAGCAGGCCCAAGTTTTTAATGCCGGAGGTAGAATTTTTCGAGGAATCAGCCAGAGATCGAAACAGGGAATTCCAAGTATTTCGGTGGTCTTTGGCAGCTCAACGGCAGGCGGAGCTTACATTCCAGGAATGTCTGACTACATTGTGATGGTTAAAGACCAATCTCATATGTATTTAGCTGGCCCACCCCTTGTTAAAATGGCCATCAATGAGGAAACCGATGAACAGGATCTGGGAGGAGCTACCATGCACTCAACATCTTCTGGAGTATCGGACTATCTGGCCGAAAATGAGGAAGAGGCCATTGATATGGCTAGAGATATTTTTTCATCCTTCCCCCTTGATGGCCTTAGAGAGAATGAATTTAAGGAGCCACTGTTTCCTGCTGACGAAATCTTAGGGTGCCTCTCTAGCGAAGCCTCTGGTTTTTTCTCGAGTCGAGAGGTCATAGCTCGCTTGGTCGATGGGTCCGAGTTCTTAGAGTTTAAATCTTCCTATGGCAAAACCCTAGTTACAGGCTTTGCGAGTATACATGGTCACTCCATTGGGATCATCAGTAACGAAGGTGTCCTTTGGCCCGAGTCTGCATTGAAAGGGGCCCACTTTATCCAGCTTTGTAATCAGCGAAAGGTTCCCATTATTTTTCTGCAAAATATTACGGGTTTTATGGTTGGCAAAAACGTAGAACACCAGGGGATCATCAAAGAAGGGGCAAAAATGATTAATGCCGTTTCTAATTCAGAAGTTCCCGCCATTACCATAATGATGGGGTCCTCCTATGGAGCCGGGAATTATGCCATGTGCGGACGCGCCTTCGCTCCCCGGTTTTTAATGAGTTGGCCCAACTCAAAACTTGCCGTCATGGGGGCCGAGCAACTCGCAGGAGTTCTCGAAAGGGTGCAAAGGGATAAAGCCGAAAAAAGTGGAATTGATTTAGACGAAGAAAAAATCGAACAGGCCAAACAAGCCCTTATAAGCCAAGTAGAAAAAGAATCGGACCCCTTTTTCGTATCGGGTCAACTATGGGATGATGGAGTCATTGATCCTCGGGAAACACGAAGTGTTTTGGGAACTCTTCTCCAGGTCATTTCTATAGACGAAAATCCAAATGGAAATCCATCCTATGGTGTGTTTAGAATGTAGGTCGATATGAATAAGACTATTATCACGTGTGCGCTTACTGGTGTCCTCACCGACCCTAAAACTCACCCTGTACCTGTTACGGCAAAAGAAATGGCTCAAGCAGCTAGAGAGGCCTTTGATGAGGGAGCGAGTGTTCTCCACTGTCATTTTCGCAGCCAGGACGACTCTCAAGGTCATTTACCCACCTGGGACCCCAATGTCGTCGAAGAAATCTGTAATGAGATTCGTACAGAAGTTCCGGAGATGCTCATTAACATGTCGACTGGTGTTATTGGTAAAGATATTAGTGGGCCGGTAGCTTGTCTAGAGAGAGTCCGCCCCGAAATAGCCGCCCTCAATGCTGGATCTCTTAATTATCTCCGCACT
The DNA here is from genome assembly GCA_030424665.1 of Bdellovibrionia bacterium. Classification (GTDB taxonomy): domain Bacteria; phylum Bdellovibrionota; class Bdellovibrionia; order Bdellovibrionales; family JAGQZY01; genus JAUHWN01. The sequence continues at coordinate 10,054 of JAUHWN010000112.1, forward strand.
AAAAAAGATGGAACTTGGGCCTGGAAACCAATGGTATTCGATAATTCGGTTGAGAAAATTTCAGCTTTTCTTGAAAAAATGAATGAATACAAAATCGTACCAGAATGTGAGTGCTTTGATACCGGGATCGTAAGAAGTTTAGCACTCTTTCAGTCAGTAGGACTCTTGAAAAACCCAATTCACGCATCTTTTGTTATGGGTGTTGCCAGCGGAATGCCGGCAAAGGCCTCTTGGTTGCCCCTACTGATTGACGAGTTACCAAAAGGGTCTCACTGGCAAGCAATTGCAATCGGTCGCGAAGAAGTTTGGCCATTGCACCGAGAGACGGCTCGCTTAGGAGGGCATTTACGTTCGGGGTTAGAAGATACTTTTTATCTACCTAACGGAGATAAAGCTCGATCGAATGGGCCCTTGATAAAAGAGTTGGCAAAAATCGCCCGTGATACAGGCCGCGAGGTCGCAGCCCCCCTAGAGACAAAGACTTTCTACGGAATTACGAGCTAAATTCACTAAAATCAAGAGACTCGATTTCAAATTCTGTTCGGGTAATATCTAGTGCACTTGTATCGAGTTCAAGATTAGATTTACCGCCACTGGAAGCTCCCAAGTCTTCATCAAAGTTATAAGAAGAATTGCTAAATTCTTCTTCGGAGAGTCCCGCTTCGTCATTAGAACCAGCGGAAAAGTCGGTCGCACTCGTATTGGTAAAGGTCAACTCATCCTTAGGAGAGTCGCTACTGTGGTTATTGTCAGTGTCGAGTTCAAAATCCGCCCCATCAAAGTCGGCCAACTGGCGAGTCGTTGTAAACTCGTCAAAATCTCCGAGGTCGGTCGTGCGCCTTTGGTCAGCGGACTGTTCAATAAGAAGTCCCAATGCTATATTACTGGATAATACGTCATAAAAATCTTCGGCCGACAATTTCATTAATGTCGCCCCTTTTGGACATTTGATCGTAGCATTGCGAGGTTTTTGATCAAGTACTCCGAGCTCGCCAAAGTGATCGCCCTTGGTGAGGGATGCGATGCATTTATCGTCTTTTAAAATGTCCACTGTACCGTTAAGAACAAAATAGAATGAGTCGGAGGCCTGCCCCTGTTCAAAAACGACCTGTCCGGGCTCAAATTGATGAACGTGACAACTTTTAATAAAAAGCTGCATGACATCCGAAGGAATCCCGCTAAAAAGAGGATTCATAGCTAGAATTTGATTGATCAGTACACGAGTTTTAAGGGACTTAAAATGATCGAAGCTCGCTTGTTTTTTTACATCAACGACCTTGTGAATATTTACTTTAAGAGCCCACCCTTTAGTAAGGCCAACGACATCTGCAGTACGCGGCTTGTTTAATATGGCAGAACTTTCACCGAAAACCTTATACTGATCGAGGACGGCCAAGACAGACCGATTGTTCTTTTGTACATTATCAAACACTCCGAGGTGACCCGACAATACGATATAGAGTTCTTTTTCGACCTGACCATTTTCGATGACAATCGTTCCCCGTTCAAATTCTTCCAGACGAGAATACTTATACAATGAGAGTACATCTTCTTCGGCAGTATGATGAAAGAGCGTAGATCGTTTTATTGAATGAATAATTCGATCTTTACTAAAGTAAGATTTATCGAAATGGGGAGCCTTTCCATAGTGATTCGATCCGGGCGTTTTAATTGCGCCATTGGCTTTACTTTCAACGAGGCCAATATGTTCGCTGACCTCATCTGAGTTTTCTAAAAGATTATTTCCAGCCAAATTTTTTAAAATATTGATACATCGGTCGAAGCGAACTTTCTTGCCTTTTTTGAAAAGGAAGGACCAAATTTCCGAGATTGAGAGTGAACCATTCAAGCTCTTGATAAACTCAGAGTCCGAAGCATTGTACCTTTGGGGTTCTCTAAACCTATCATTGGATGAAGGATGGAAAATTAAATCATTGCCATCGTTTTCAAATCGACCATTAACTAATTTTGGGATGAGATTTTCGAAGCGAACCATAACTTAAAGGTAATATTCTTTAATATGAGAAACAAGGAAGTTTGAGAGTGTCTCGAATCTGAATAGGATTCACTTCGAATTAAATCGAATTTACTTAAAATCCCAAACTTTAAAGCCTCGACTTTCGGCTTTTTCTAGATCGGACTTTCGTATCTCGTAGACATTGGCCATCCCAGTTGGTTGACCACATACTTGAATGCGCATGAGACCATCTGAAAGCTTTTCTTTAACAAAAACATCTAGGTCTTTGAGTTCTTCAGCCATTACATTAAGAGTGATTTCCTTACCCTTAGAGCACTGTTTGGTTCCATCATATTTGTAAACGCGAACCGTATCGACGCGATCTTTTGAGATCGGTTTATCACCCTTTAAGTCTTTGGCCTTCTTAGTCTCTACGGGCCCCTTAGGTGGGATCACATCGCGCTCAGTTCGACAGTGTTTCGATGTACAGGAAGCGATTAAAAGGGCCATAAAACAAAGTAGGATTGATCTCACAGCTTTTTATCCCAGGGCATGAGTTCTGAGTACCTGCGGTATTTGAGGCGAAACCCAAATACATTTGCACCCGTTGTTAGAACAAAGAGTTCCCCTGTTTTTTCCATTAATCGGGGTGCAGCCTTAAGTCCGTAACCAGTATTGTAGTGTGAAACAAACTTTCCAGAGTTAGCATCGAGAGCTTCAATGGGGCCAGATGAACTCCCAAAAATGACTAAGCCTTTGTAGTAAACTGGTTCAGTAGGAATGCCATTTTTAAGGCGATATTGCCATTTGAGCTTACCCGATTGCAAATCGATCGATTGCATCTTCCCCTCGCCCGAAGCGTAGAAAACCTGGTCTCCGTGACCAGCAATAGACTGACTACTTCCCTCAGAGTGGTTCCATAGAGTTTTTCCAGATGAGGGATCGAGTGCAAAGAGACCTCGTTCAAAACTAGAAACAAAAAGTTTGCCTTTAAAAATGATGGGACTCGAGTCGACATCATTAAACTTTTCACCCCGACCCAGGTTCTTCTCCCAAACCACCCCTCCGTTTTGTGGGTTCAAACAAGCAATCGTGCCGTCTGCAAATCCCACATAGAGTCTGTTTTTATACAGAAGTGGGCGCGAGGATGCCCGAATCGACAGGTTCTGGGTCGATCGTTTTGAGTAAATCCAAACTTTTGAGCCTGACTGGAGGTCAAGAGCGTAGAGCCTGCCGTCACCAGCCAGATGATAAACAGTTTTACCATCTACAATCGGCGCTGAAAGTGATTCAGCTCGCAGTGGAAAACTCCATTGCACTTGGCCCGTTCCCGCTTGGAGTGAGTAGAACTGACCATTGCCTCCTCCAAATAAAAGGTTGTTTCCAGAAAGAGCTGCGCCCCCTTCAACTCCCCCTTTTACTTTGAAGTGCCAAACTTCGTCGCCGGTTTTGCGAGAGTAAGCGGCAATCCGGTCTATAGAATTTCCGACAAACACTAGGTCTTTGGCGACGATGGGGGACATTCTATTCTGACGTTTAAAGGCCAATTCTTCTTGGTCTTGGGTGGATCGCGACCATTGCGGTTCAAATACAAAAATTCGCCCTTGGCGGTTTTCTTCAAAATTCGAACAAGCCGTTAGGCCCATTAGAAGTAGAACTAAGGCAATACGATTTACAGCCAACACTAGCTCTTCCCTTCCATTTCATCATCCTTTGCTGACGACTTCGTCGCCGAAGGTTGACTGAGTACTTTTAAAAAGCGTTTAGCATTTTTTGAAATTTGAGATTTTGGATCCGCATCAACAGCTCTTTGGTACATATCTCGAGCTCGATCCAATTGATTGAGCTTTTCGTAGCATAGCCCTGCCCTAAGACTCGCTTCGCCCTTGAGGTAGGCGAGAATTTTAGTTTTGTTGGCCACTTTTTCAAAGTGTTTGATAGCCTGATCACATTGATCGGCTTCTGCAAATGAGTTACCAGCGGCAATTTGCAGAAGGGTCTTGGTCAAGCCTTCTGGCTGCTTATTGGCCGTTGATTCGATAATTGGCGCCACATCAGCTGTTTTTTCATAGTCTTTGAAAAGCTCGTAAAGATAAAGGGCCGCTTGTGCACCTGCTCGGGTTTCTTGATTGTTTTGGGCAAAACTCTTTAGTTCATCGACGGTTTTGCCGTAGTCCTTTGCAAGGTCGCCAGATTTTTGCGCGTCACTGGGGGCCTCTTTTTTTTGCGCGGCGGCTGCGAGGGCACCCATTTCACTTTTTTTAAAATCATCGCGTTTTTTAACATAGTCGGTTTGAATGGGTGCTAACTGAGAAAAGGCTTTGAGCTCTTTATCTCGTTCCATTTTGTTTTTAACAGTAATTCCACCGCCCACGAGCAAACCAACAATTACCAGTCCGATAATTAGTTTTAGGTTCTTTTCTAGAACTGAAGTTTGAGGTTTATAGCTTGAATTTTCTTTTTCTTCTTGGCTCACGAAGCACTCCTTAAATTACCGAAATGACAATAGGCAAATAGTCCTAAAGGCCTGTATCAAAGTCAATATTGAGCTCGATTCTCGGTGAAAGAGCGCTGCATTATTAGTTTAATTTTACTTGGATTTTTCTAATGAGAATACTTGCTGATCTGGGAAGTGAAACTGTGGCGGCGTCAACGATAGTGATCCGCATCATGATGTTTACCATGATGCCGGCCTGGGGATTGTCCAATGCCGCTGCGACACTCGTAGGTCAGAACTTGGGAGCGGGACAACCTGATCGTCTCGTCCAAGTGCTTCAGCCCGATGAGCGACGACATCAACAACCGCGGCACCAACCGGCGGCATATCGCCAGTGCCGTCGAGGCGAGCCTCAAGCGCGGCAAGGGCGCGATCACCATTCCCTGTGGTGTGAAGGTCTACGTGCACAAGCGTCCCGCCACCAAGGCACGCATGGGACGCAACCCGCAGACCGGCGAAGAGATGCTCATCGCCGC
>JAUHWN010000244.1 GCA_030424665.1 Bdellovibrionia bacterium
CGATAGCGGCCGGTCATTTCTTCGGCAAAGTGCATGGCATCGCAGTGGCTTCCACCGTTTCCACAAGAAAAAACATTCCCACCAGAGCGGTAGGTTTCAATCATTTTCTTTGAAAATTCTTCACAAGCGGTCAAGAGACCACCGTCTTCTCTGAAAGTGTTAAGGACTTGTTCGGCTTCTTTGAGGGACTGATCCCATACGCTTTTGATATCCATAAGGATGGTATAACCCAGCTTGAAGCCTCAGGAAAATCAATTTATGGCCTTTCTTTCTAAAAAAAGCCTGAGAGGCCTTGATTTTAACGTCCTGCTCTATTAAAAAGTCTCTTCATGCGCGCGGGTAGCTCAGCTGGATAGAGTACTTGGCTACGAACCAAGGGGTCGGGAGTTCGAATCTTCCCTCGCGCGCCATTTATTAAAAATCTTCGGCTTAACACCGGAGATTTTTTTTGCTCTAAAATAGGTATTAGGGCGGTGAAGTCTTGAGAATTTTTCCATCACAAATTCCATTTGATTTTATATTAGTAGATGGCGATATTATTAATAATCGTCAGCATGAAGAAGGTATGTATTACTTTTGTACCACCTTTCAAGACGGATCATTGGACACCTTTGGATGGGTTGTTGGTAAGGAGCTTCACAAAATTCTTTTTATATCTGGAGACCCCAAAGACACTCTCTATTTCGAATGGGAGGGGCAATGGGGCTACCTTTGTAATGGAATTGCTCAATATTATGTACATGGTCATGAAGAGGGTAATGGAACTAATAAGCCCATGGAGCTCGACGAAGTTCTTCAGGAAACCTTTTCTTACGCTAGAAATTCTTTTGATAGAAAGTGCAAAGATTATTTTGAAGATCAAATGCAGTTGGCAGCACTCGAAGAGATCGAAAGAAAAAAACAGTTTCGACGAAAATTAGCAGTTTATATCTCTGGAGCGTTCTTTATAGCTTCGATTATCTATACATTCTTTTACTAAGGTTTCGGTTTCTTCAGGAGTTTTTAGATGAATGAAATTGAGGGGACCTCCCATGAGTTCCCCTTTCATCTCGAGGTATTTGTCGCGATTTTTGTGATAGGTTTGTATCATCCACAGCAAAATAGAATCTCGACTTAGAAAACAACGAGTAAAAGTCTCTTGGCAGTTGGTACCCCAGAGTTTTTCTGGATAGATCATTCTTTTCAATGATCGCTTTAAAACCTGGGAGAAGTTTCTCGCAAAAGAGTAATCGAGCCATATCACTGTATCGGCTCGGCCCAGGGTCAAATCCTGAATTCGGCTATAGTTGCCGCAAATAATCCATGAATCTTCAGCGGTAGTCTGATCGACGAGCCTTCGAAACTCCTCTGGCCCTCGATTATCCCAATCATCGAGCCAATGGAGTTCGTCCAATTGAGTGTGTTTTATGCCTAAAATGCTGCTGAGCTGCCCGCCCAGGGTGGATTTGCCTGAACCAGATGTGCCAACGATTAATATTCTTTGCATGGACCCCCCCAGGATCTCTGTGGTAAAGAGTTTCTATGAAATCAGTAGTTATCAGGACACTCATATTGTCGGTGGGTTTAACCGCTACAATCTATGGAATAATCGCTTTGAAGTCTGACTATGGTTCGACGATTTTTGAGGCCTTTGGCTTTGGGCTCCATTCTAAGAACTATGTGGCCTGGTGCCAACAAAGAGTTGCAAAAATTGAGATTCTTACCGAAGAACCCCTGCAAATTTCAGAAAAAGATCGCAAATGGATCGCAAGGCGTTCAGATGATTCAAGTTTTGAAATCAACTATTTGAACATGGAGCGCTGGTTGGGCCGTTATTGTCAAATCACGGTTGATGAGAGTAGCGAACAGGTTCCCCTCGATGCTGATTTGAGGCCGATCTTGCGAGTTCAACTCCTGGATGGGACCAAGAAATCCTTCTTTGTTTTAGGTGATGGGCGCTACTTTTTAAAGGGAAGAGCCTTTCGCTCTCAAGAGTTCGATGAGGGCTTAAAAGCCTTGGGAGGCTTCTTTGGGGCGCCGGACTGGCTACAGGCTAAATTATCGAAATAATTTGAAAAATAAAAATTCGATGCGGGCCTTTTCAGGCGTTGACAAGGCGCCCTTAAATTAGGTACCTTGCTTCTCACGTTCAGGAGTAGCTCAGCGGTAGAGCAAGCGGCTGTTAACCGCTTGGTCGGGGGTTCGAATCCCTCCTCCTGAGCCATTTCTTAATTTTCTACCGAATCCAGAATACAGTTAACAGCATACTGAATACAGACCATTTTAGTAATTGGCCTGATGTTTTCAATCCTCAGTTCATTCGATCCGAGGCTTTATCACGGTATTGGGGGAGCCCATCGTTTACTTTGAACCAATCAACGTGCTCCTCAAAACTGACGTGGCTGTCTGGCTCTCGATCGAGCTTATCAATAAGGCTAGCTACAGTAATATATATTCGGCCCTTTGCGGGATGAGTGGTTTGAAAGAGGGGGCTCATGCAGTGACTGCAATTCATCCAAAAAATTCCGGGGCTCGATTCATATTTTTTAATAAGCTCTTTGCCTTGAGTGATTCGAAGTTGGGCTTCAGGAACAGAAGTCCATGTAACAAAAGCGGCACCATGGGTCCTTCGACAACTTTCGCAATGACAGTGGGAGCAAAATTCTGTGGGTGGTGTAATTTCAAACTTTATTTTTTGGCAGTGGCAATGACCTCGAATTGGATTTTCCATATTTAATTCCCTGATAATTCTGAAATCTGTATGCGGTTAACAATATACAGAATTCACAATATAAGTACCAAAAATTTTAGGAATTCAATTATTTGAGTCCTACTGAGGGCCCCCACATTGGATCATTAAGAATAGATCTTCCAACTGCGGCAAGAGAAAACCTGTTCTTACAAAGTGAATCGTTAATGTATTGTGCTGATTTGATTCCGCCAACACCGATGACTGGTAACGGAGTTTCTTTTTGAATTCTTTCAG
>JAUHWN010000113.1 GCA_030424665.1 Bdellovibrionia bacterium
AAGATCGGTTCTAAAACCCTTTTTGCTCCCAGTTGGGGAGTGTTTGATCTTCTTTTGGGCCTGGATGGACTGGCTGGTTTAGATAGAAATTATTGAGCCTATATGGAGCTTACAAAAAGCCGGATCGGCTTATATTTAATCCAGTTAATATAGGGATTTGCCGGGCTCTACCGCGCAGAGATAAATTATTTCTTCTGTCGAGCAAAATCCATTTGACTAGAGTGCGGCAATTCCTTTAGAAATGCAGCTTACTGATTTGGGAATCCAATGGACAGCTACGCTTTTCAGAGTTTTTCCAGAGCTTTGTGCTGATATAGCTCAATTGGTAGAGCAACTGATTTGTAATCAGTAGGTTCGCGGTTCAAGTCCGTGTATCAGCACCATTCAAATCTCCGGGTTTGGATAGATTGTGGGTACGAGCTTGTTGCTAAGTATCCTTGATATGGAGGGATTCCCGAGCGGTCAAAGGGGGCAGACTGTAAATCTGCTGGCTTCGCCTTCGGAGGTTCGAATCCTCCTCCCTCCACCACTGAGCGGGAGTAGCTCAATTGGCTAGAGTATCAGCCTTCCAAGCTGAGGGTTGCGGGTTCGAGACCCGTCTCCCGCTCCATTTTTGCTGATGTGGCTCAGGGGTAGAGCACACCCTTGGTAAGGGTGGGGTCGCGAGTTCGATTCTCGCCATCAGCACCATCTTTTAAAAATATGGGGGAAATCGTACTTTTCTCTGGATTTTTTGAATGATGGGATGACATTTAGTTCATATTAGGCGATTCTTGCGAGATCGCTTATTTGATAGGTTTTATAAACTAATTAAACGAAAAGATCCCCAATTGGGGTAAATTTCAGGAGGCAAATTCAAATGTCTAAAGAGAAATTTGATCGTAGTAAGCCCCACGTAAACATCGGTACGATCGGACACGTTGACCACGGAAAAACAACACTTACAGCTGCTATTACAACAGTATTAGGTAAAGCGGGTGGTGCGGAAGCCATGGCTTACGATCAGATCGATAAAGCTCCTGAAGAGCGTGAGCGTGGTATCACTATCTCAACTGCACACGTTGAGTACCAAACTGCTAACCGTCACTATGCGCACGTTGACTGTCCTGGTCACGCGGATTATGTGAAAAACATGATCACTGGTGCTGCACAGATGGATGGAGCCATTCTTGTGGTTTCTTCTGCTGATGGTCCAATGCCACAAACTCGTGAGCACATCCTTCTTGCACGTCAAGTTGGTGTTCCTGCGATTGTTGTTTTCATGAACAAAGTGGATCAAGTTGATGATCCTGAACTTCTTGACCTCGTTGAGCTTGAAATTCGTGAACTACTTTCTAAGTACGAATTCCCTGGTGACGATATTCCTATCGTTAAAGGTTCAGCTCTAAAAGCTCTAGAAGGTGATTCTTCTGAAATTGGTGAGCCAGCGATTTTAGCTCTCATGGAAGAAGTTGATAAGTATATTCCAGAACCTCCTCGTCCTATTGACAAAGACTTCTTGATGCCTATCGAGGACGTTTTCTCAATTTCTGGTCGTGGTACGGTTGTTACTGGTCGTGTTGAGCGTGGTATCGTAAAAGTTGGTGAAGAAGTTGAAATCGTTGGTATTCGCCCAACTACGAAAACTACTGTAACTGGTGTTGAGATGTTCCGTAAGCTTCTTGATGAAGGCCGTGCCGGTGATAACTGTGGTTGTCTCCTTCGTGGTACTAAGAAAGAAGACGTTGAGCGTGGACAAGTTCTTGCTAAGCCAGGTTCAATCACTCCTCACAAAAAGTTTAAAGCAGAAGCTTATATCCTAACTAAAGATGAAGGTGGACGTCACACTCCATTCTTTAACGGTTATCGTCCTCAGTTCTACTTCAGAACTACTGACATCACTGGTGTTTGTACTCTTAAAGAGGGTACTGAGATGGTTATGCCTGGTGACCGCGTCGAAATGGATATCGAGCTGATCGCTCCTGTTGCCATGGAAAAAGAGCTTCGCTTCGCGATTCGTGAAGGTGGCCGTACCGTTGGTGCCGGTGTTGTTGTAGACATCGTTGAGTAATTGATCCCAAAGTCTTTGGACTTTGAGATTGGGCGAATAAAGGGGCAGTGGAAACGCTGGCCCTTTTGCCTTAAAAGGGCCTTTTAAAGGCTAAACTTGAATAGAATTGTTTTAGAAGAAATTTTGAGTAGGGCGATAGTTCAGTTGGTAGAATAACTGACTCCAAATCAGTAGGCCGGGGGTTCGAGTCCCTCTCGCCCTGCCATTTTAAAGAGATTCACTTTCGGTTGAAAATGAATCAGATTATGTGAAGATAAGGTCAGTTTTTATTTGGACCACGAGAGGAAATTTTCATGCAAGGAATGGATAAAACACATCATAAAATAATGATGGTAAGCTTTGTAGGCTTTGCTTTTATTGCCGGTTATGTCATGCGAACCATGCTTGAAGTTCTTGCTTCGACTTTTGGTTTTTTCTCTCTCTATTACGACATGGATATCGTAAAGCACGGAATGCCCGCTCTAGCCGGTATTCTTCTTTTTGTATATTTAGTCGCTAGTAAAAGTAAGCGAATTTGGGCCTCCGAGGTGATCGGTGAAGTTGCAAAAGTCGTATGGCCATCTAAGAAAGACACGACAGCTCTAACTATTGTAGTGACGATTATCATACTAATTGCTGGTGCAATGTTAGGTGTGTTTGATTTTTTCTCTAAGAATATTATTAATTTAATAATGGATATTACAATTTAGGATTGTGGGTTAAGCCATGGAAAAGCAATGGTATATCGTAAACTGCCAAACAAATTGTGAAAATACCGCGAAGGCAGCGATTGAAGAGCGAATTAAATCAAAAGGGATGGAAGATTTCTTTGGTGATATCGTTATCCCATCTGAAAATGTTGTTGAATTGGTAAAAGGTCAAAAGACAACACGCTCTCGTAAATTCTTTCCCGGTTATATTTTCGTAAATATGATCATGCAGGAAGATACTTGGCATTTGGTGCGAGGCTCTTCTAAAGTAACGGGTTTTATTGGTGGTCAAAAACCACAACCAGTTCCCGAACACGAAGTCACTCGAGTCAACCAACAAATGGAAGAGGGTGCTGAGAAGCCGAGACCGAAAATCTCTTTTGAGTTGGGTGAAAGTGTTACGGTTATTGATGGACCTTTTTCTAATTTCAATGGAACTATTGAAGAGATCAATGAGGAAAAGGCGAAAGTTAAAGTGCTTGTAAGTATTTTTGGTCGACCTACTCCTGTAGAACTTGATTATATTCAGGTCGAAAAGTCTTAAGTATTTCTGCCATTTCTAGAGTAAAAAAAACGAGCCGAGAGCTCGTTTTTTTTTGCCCCAAGTTCGGGGAATAATATCTTCGTAAGTAGCCCCATTTATTAGCCAATTTCGATTTTAGCCGCAAAACTGTCTAACTCTCGAGATCGAGCCGCAATTCGAACCCTAATCATCAACTACCATCTAAAACGGTGAATTTAGGCCCCTTTGACCCCTCTTTTTGCGGCCAATTTTGGCTTCGATCGTGCATTATTTTCAGGCGTTATAACAAAGGTAATTGAGAAGTGGTGTTTCCCATAATTAGGCTGAAAAAGCTGAGTATTTTAATCCTAGTGTTTTCACTTTTTATCCCCGTATCCCATGCGGGAGATGATGACGTCAATCACCTGGAAGTATTGTATCCCTTAGTGGATGAAGCTCCTTTAGTACGCCATGGTCTTTTCATCGATTTCGTATACACCAATGTTTACACACAAAACGCCAGAGAAGTTTCTCGCACTACTTTTTACCGTCTTTCAATCGAATTATTGAGTAGTCTCTACACCGAGGTTCGCGGGTTATCGGTTGATGAGTCAAACGAAGATCTTCAAGAGTACCTTTTACAGATTTATGCCCAGCCGTCCATGGCAGTTGCTCTCGTTGATGTACTTGCAGGCCTATTACAAGAGGTTCACGAAAAAAGAGCGACAGGTATTAGGGCTCGCTTGGCAAGGCGATCACAGGGTGAATCCGCTATCAAAAATATTGTGAGGGAAAAGTTGAATCAACTTATTTCTAGAGCGCAGTCATTCGAAGGTCGACTGAGGGTCAGTCGCCCGCAATCATATAGCTATGAAGAAATTTTTCAAAGTCTCGTACCGATCTTCTCATCATCCACTGGGCAAGCTGGGGATTTGGACCTTGATTTTTACGATGGCTTTGAAAGTGTTGAGGCCGAACTCACGAATTTAGTAAGTCTGTTAGTAAGTGAATTCGATATCGCTCAGTTACAGGCTTATCGCGGATTGTCGTTTCGTATTAATGATTCAGTACAGGTGATAAGTCAAGGTTTGGATAACCTGCAAACAGTTGGTTCACTCTATGAGGTCGAAAAGCGAATACAGTCTTTCGATACCAGTCGTTACGAAACCTCTCGAAGTTCCGAACACTGTCTTGAGCAGGCTAAGCAAGTCAGGGATTTTTTAAGTGCACTACGCTCTGATCGTATTCCGATGGTCCAACAGTTGGCAATCTATGGTGAAAAGCTAGAGCAAACTAATGAGAAGATAGACCTCATAGAGAGGGTTCGCTCGCGAATTGTGGAAGTAGTAACTACCGGGAGTACTCGTCCTGGCGAGCTTGAAGAAATTAATACAGTTCTGTACTACCTGATTCGCAATTTAAATTCATTAAAAGAGATTTACCAAGACTCGATTCAGAGAATGGAAGATTTACTTCCAAAGGTCGCAGTCCTAGAGGCTAAGCTCGGTGCACTAGCGACGGAGCTTGAGCACCGAGCTCTGAATTTTGATCCAGAAACCCATTCATCTGAAAGTACAAGATTCATTCAAAGATTGATTGAAACTTTTCAAAGAAACGAAACTGAAGATACCGAAACCTTAACGACAGATGAACTCAACCGTAGATGGCTTCTCGATATTTATTTCGGTCGAAAAAAAGACCTTAGTCTCGATAGTCAGGGCGCACTTAGGATTATCGTTCTTAACAACTACAGAAGCGAAGAGTTGCGTAGGGATCTCGTCGGAAAATTGCGCCATGTGATTTCTGGAAATTCCTTAATTTATTTTCGGTCCTACATCGAACTCTTCCCCGAAGATTACTCTTCTATTCTTGATATTATTAATCGGCGGATGCCCACCGAAAGTGACCAAAGGTTTAATATGGAGGGGCAGATCGTCCAGTCGCTCATGCAGTATGTCTCTACCATTTACAATAAATATAAATCCGTTCCGCAGCACTTCGTTGGACTCCAACGGGCCCGAGAACGTTTATCCGCAAGTCGCAGGTTTAGAAAGTTTCCTGGGACAGCAGGGAACGCCAGTGGCTACTATCTTGATGAATTATTGGTAAGAAGATTTCAGTCAGAGCCTCAACCAAAGCTGACTTGCGAATATCATATTCTTCTTCTTTCAGAACAACCTTCCGGAGAAAATCCATGAGATTTACGTTTGTAAAGTTATTAATTCTTTCACTCCTTTTTTGCTCAACTGCTTCATCCCAAGATCGATCAGATATTGGTAGTCTTGTTGGAAATTTTGAGAATCTACTAAGGGCGCAGAATGGCGAGGAAGCCCCCACTCTGGAGCCGATGGTGGTGAAGTCGATGCCCAAGGTGAGATTGCTGAAGGAGACCCCCTCGAGGTTGAAGAAGGTGCAACAAGCGAAGGTGTTTCGAATAGTGTAATGACTCCCGATGAAGCGACCGGAGTATTATCGGGGGCGGTCGAAGATTTTTTAGAGCCTTTAGCTGATGGAGCCGTCGCAATTAATGCCGTAACACCGGCAATGACCCAAGATGCACTCAAAGAAGCATCGGGTCTCTCAGTTGAGTCTGTTATAGATTCTCAGGTTGTTATAGATTCGCGAATTATTCCTTTACTACTAATGTTTCGCTCGACGGAAGCTTTTAAACGGAAAACCCATGAAATCTTACAGAAAGCCTATTCTGCCGGTGATTTACAAAAAATTGTTGTTCGTTTTAACGGCTCACCTGTGCCAAATGTTCAAGGTAGGCGCATTGATCAGAATGAAATAAGAAAACAAAAAATCAAAGCTCTCGAAGATGCGCTGTACAGAGGTAGAATAAGAAGTAATGTCATTAGTGACGTTGAAACTGGTCTTGAGAGAAGCCAGAGAGAGCAAGTTAAAGCTCTCAAAAAAGAGTTAAAGGCCTTTGAAATAGAAGGTGGTCACCAACCGGATTACCTTTATCAAGTAGACATCTCCGCAGGGATCATGGCCTTTATCGAAAAAGAAGATCAATATGCCGCAGTTCTTTATTTAGCTCTCGCTATGGAGAATCCGGCAACTTTTGGAGCCTTACGTGATGAGCGCATTAAATCGTTTCTAGATAATCTTCAGTCCTACAAAGGCAAGGCTCCTGAAGAGCAAGAGCAATTGCGAATTTCAATCAGTGTAATGGAAAGACTTGTAAATGCTGGCTATCAGCCAATGGCTCTAGCCCGTATAGAAACTGATATTTACGATTGGATTCGTGACAACATCGTTCGTAAGAGAGGTTATGGAGCCGCAAGACGAATTCTTCCTAAGAGTATCGACAGAATTTTGGCGGACCCAACTCGTTCACTTCGTGTTGAAGTGATGAATGCGTTCAACAACCAATTCCTCAGAGTCGAGCGAGATATGTCGCAAATTACGAGTCGAGAGTTTGGACCAGAGATGAAGGCTTTTGTTAGAGCTAACCAGGTCTATGTCAGACCGATTTACTCTAAATGGCTGACCTATTCATCTCCAGTGGTATTAACAAGTGGTGTTGGTGGTGCTGGAGCGACAGTATTTTTTGGTGCAGAAACTGTAGTGGGAGGAATTGTCGCTGCAGTTTCATCAGCAGCCTCTGGAGTTGGATCGGCTGGCTCGGCCGTTGGTGGTTTTTTAACAACGACTGCTGGGACTCTTGGTGAACTCGTCGTATCAACAGGAGTTTTAGAACTCGGAGGAACTGCCATTGCTACGGGTGGCTACGTCTTAGCAGCTACAGCTGGTGCCGGTGTATTGGCTGTTATTTGGAAAAGTCGCGATGCTATTATTGATAGCTTAACTTCCGTTCGAATGCCGAGGTTGCGCTCGCTCCGTTCAGAAAATCGTCCTCGAATTGAAGGGCCGAGAAGTACTCCTGGGGCGGGAGCTGGTAGTTATTCCATTCGTGAGGAAAATTATCGCTTAACTGAAGAAGATGATCGACCTCAAAGTATGCCAGCAGTGATTGCTGATGAAGGACCTGGCTTTGGACAAAGAATAGGTCATGCTCTTGTGGCTACAAGTCGTGCAGGAACGGATATGACTTTTAATATTACCCGAAAAATTGGACGAGGAGTGAATATTACCGTACTCGGTATTGGTGCCCTTGGAGTGGGGGGATTGACTCTAGCTAATAATGCTCAAAGAGGAGTTCGTGTAGGGCTCTGGAATTCGGCAGTATGGGTAAAAGATATTGGCGTAGCCGGCTACAAAGCCGGAGAAGGTCTAGTGATTGGCACAGGGCGAGCCGGACAAAAATTTGGTATTGCCTTGGCAGATGCCGCCGAAAAGCGAAGAAATCGATTGCGCGAGCGAATTGAACGATACCGTCGCTCTAAGCTTGAAAAAAGATATATGAGAAGCCTTATATCTTCGGGAGAGGTCAATCCTCTGGAGATCTCAAACCTCCTATTTACAACCGGCGGACTGCTAACGAACGACGGCTCTGAAAGTGCTCCCGTTCTTGCAATTGAAACGGACAGTGATGTTAACGGAACGGGAACGGCTCTCGTACCAGTTTCGGAACAGAGTACAGAATTGGCCAGGCTTTCAAACAGTCAATTCTCATCCTCAAGTTTATTAAGTTTCTATAATCAACTTCTCGACAAGCTTATTGATTCGATTGAATCCTATGACGACCTTTCTAAAGAAGACCTGGTCGATATACTAACTCGAGCGAATCTGCACGGTAATTCCGACCGCACTCTTCTTGATAAAGCAATCTACCAAGAAAAGCTCATGCGATTACATGATATTGTCGTTGTTAAGCACCCTGATTTGGTGAGCGAGGGAACCACTTCGCTTCCGATCCTTAGAGAGGGAAGTAAATTAAAAGAGATTTATGCCGCAGTAGAGTCTGAAAATATTGAGGCTTACTTAGATCGACGTCCGTATATGGTTCATAAATCAATGCGAGCGACCAAAGAGCAATTTGACACTGCCCTTTATGAGAAGATCGTACACGAAGCTCTAAAGGCAGACCTTGACGAAGTCTACAGAAGAAGAGTCGTTGAACTCGCTAAAGAGCTCATTCAGTCGAGAGTGGGTGGCGGAAGGCTTGCTGGAGTTAATTTTAGAAGACGATTAGCTAAGTTTTTAAGTGAAGATGAGATGGTGACTCTCTTGCTTAATGATGACCTCTTTGATAGATCAACACTCTCTCACACGGTAAGCTTGCGCAATAACCTGGCAAACACCTTATTGCGACGAAGAGGCTCTTATTCGGCCGTGCAAACCTATTTGAATGAGACTATTGCTCCAAGGGGAGTTCGTGTTTCAGGTCTTCTTACAGACGTCACTCGTGTCAACTCAACATCTCGCTTGCAAACATTGCAAGACCTAGAGACCTTTCTCAATTTGCGCGCTAACAATAGATATTCAAGTATTCCTGTATCGGTTAGAAAGCAAATTCTCCGGATTGTCTTAGAAAATTCAAATGACATATCTAAAGAGCAAATTGCTCAGGTGAGTTCAAGTCTGTCGGTCGAGATAGATAATAGAGATACCAGTACGAAGATTGACTTAGAGTATAAGTCTTTGCTGATCACTTATTACAATACGTTTAAAGATAAATTTAGTGATTCAGATGATGCTTTGGCGGCCGAAAAAAGGTCCATAGGCAGAGTATCAGGCAATGAACTTGGCTTTTTAATGAATGCGATTTTTTCGCCAGAGGCCGAAGTGGGTCGAGATATGTTTGAGTATCTTGGAACTCTAGGTAACATGAATGCCGAACCAGTTATGATTGAAGCGCTGAGTTCAAGGGGAGATGCTCTTTTGGATTGGCTGACATCTCACGATCTAGAAATGGCTACTCGTAGAAAATACATGGGTTATTATATTTCTTGGTATGATACGAAAAAAGAAGGAACTCTCAGTCGAGGTCACTTGATCAGTAGAAATGCATTGGTAAGGAGCTATGGTAAATTGAGTTTCCCTCAGCGTTTTAGCTTTTTTGCTACATACAAATCTTTATTGGCTCACAATCCTAATGTTGGTCGTCAGCTTACCCATAGGTGGTTTGCTCCCCATAAAAATGAAAAAACTATAGTGACTCGAATGATCACCTACCTTTTTGCCGAGCAAAGAGACCTTATTCAGGCCATTGAAGTCTTTGAGCAAGAGTTTCAGCCAAGATCCGTTTATTTAGATGATTATGCTAACCCAGTTGCGGTCCACTTGAAAAATCACCCCGGAAAATTGGCGTCGAAGGAAAATCTTGATGCCTTTTACTCTCTATTTGATCGCGAACGTACAATAGATTCTGACCAAGCTGAGATTGCTCTGTCTTCTGTTCTCTTGGCTATGACCAATCCCAATAATTCTTGGATTCGCGATGAATTCCAAAGCCAAGATGTCGATAGAATTGAAAGCCTTTTAAGAGATATCTCAAGGCTTCTAAATATAGCACGTACGGAGGCAACCAGTTGGTATATTGACAAACCAGAAGGTCGCATTCAAATGAAGGCCCTATACGACTTGCTCATTTATGAGGCGAATCGAACGGGTTTTTCTGATTTAGTTGAAAGTAACAACGGTCGACACTTTGTTATTATCCGAACAGCTGTAAAGATTCAGGAACTCAAAACCCAATTTGACCCTGTTAAGTTTATCGAGGTTATGCTTCAGCTCAAAGATATGGAAAGAAAATCCCTAATGGCTGAGTTGTTCAAACTCTATGGGAGTCCATTTTCGCGACATGTTTTTAGCGATGTGGCGACGAGTGAGCAGAGAACACGATTTTTCGAAATTTTGGATAAATTAGTCAATGGAACTGAGTTAACCCACGCGAATGTGGAACAAATCGTCACTAAGTCTCTTAATAATGAACAGCGAGCGATTTGGAGCTCACTCAAAGAAACCTATGGATTTAAAGAAGTGAAGCGACCATGGTGGGCTCTTTTTGGCCTAGAAAGTGAGCTTAATAAGCGTGAACGTGAAATTCGAAGAGCTCTCAATTTTCAAAACTCTGTGTCTGATGTCGTCGCTTACACAGAAGTACTCAAAGGCCGTGGAGCTCGACTCGAACAGTTCGCCGAATCATTTCACAACCTAATGATTGTACGGCCGGAACTTTTTCGCACATACGAAGATGTAATGCTCTTTCTCGAGCAAGATAGCTTTTGGCCAGAGATGAGGCTGAGTTCTTGGGACGAAAGAAAGTATCCTCTCGAAGCACCTCTGGCTCGTTTGATTAAAGCAAAACAACAAAACCCTCGAGCAAACCCGGGTTCTTGGAAGTACAAGCCAGCTTTTTCTGAGCGTGCGCAAAATATGTTGATCCGTCAGCTCGAAGAAAAGAGCATGTATCCTGAAGATTTCGAAGCAAAGAAAAAACTATGGATTGCTTTAACCAATCGCGGTGTTACCACAGTGAGCGACCGTATTCTTAACGAGCTTAAAAATGAAGCACCCTCCGCGGGACAGCGAGATGAATTGCTCGCCTTTGCTGTAGGAGAAGATCGAATTTTTGATAAAGCCAGTAAAGAGGCATGGGCCATTGGTCGGGTGGTACAGTCTGCGGCATTCAAGGCAATGATTCCAAATGGAAGTCTGTTTGAGCGTTTTATGGATGGAGATCGTGGAGTTCTCGATCAGATGGTTTCACAGTACAATAGTGTGGTTACCAATCTTGATGAACGTATGAAGCACATTCGAGCCGTCGTAGAAATGCTACAACAAGAGCTTCCTGAGCGTGGAATCGCCTATGAGGAGTTTCTTGAGAAGTTTTCAGTGGCCATCAATAGTAACGAAGAAGAAAGTGCCTATATCAACCAAGAAAAATTCCCAATCGCTGAACGGTCTCGAACTGCAGAAGACTACGTAGAAGACGCTACCGAAGGTGGAAAAGATGCGAGTTCAACTTCAGATAAAGACATACAAGCCTTTTATAAAATTACTGAATCAATTCGGAATTGGTCCGAAGAAGAGCAGTACCAGTTTATTCGTTACATTCGCGGTGAGCGCGAAGAGCCCACTGAGTTCTTAGCGGAACACTTTCCTAATGTTGGAGCTGAGCGATTACGCTATATTTATCAGGAACTTCCTCAGCAGTATAAAGTCGGAATCATGAGTATGTTCATGCGAGTTACTTTTATTCGCTACTCAAGTACCGACGTTACTAAAGGAATGCCCAAGCGAATTATCGACGATATCGTTGGCACGGGTGATGATCCATCAACCCTGGTGACAAGAGCTCTTTTAATGGCTGGTTTTGTAGCCCTCAAAAACGCCGACATGCAAGACAATGTGGCATTTATTTTTGGGCAAATTCTAGCTCTCGAAAAAGGTCGCAAGGGTAGTATTGGTGAGACATTAAGAATTGTTCTTCAACACGGGTTTAAGGCTCTTGGAGATAAGATCGCGCAACAGATTGTTGCCATGGGAATTCTCAGCGAAGAAGATACAATTGCCCTGCAGATGTCCCAAGACGAAGTGGGTATTCTCGACCGAGAAGATTCCTATAAAGAGTTACGGCGAATTCTCGTGGAGGAAGGTCCATTCGATGCTCTTCCGTTTGAATTACTCGATACCGTCGGTGGAGCTTCGATGAAGTGGGCCACCCGAAGTCTAATGACCTCCGGCCTTGAAAAGGTATTGAGTATCCTCAAGGTAAAAAGGCGCCACGCCTTTTACGATACGGCCAATCGTTATCGAGTTCTCGATTACATGGTGAACTACCTTATCGATAACTACGGAGTCGAATACACAATCCTTCGTCCAATCATCGAAAGTGCTATGCGCGGAGTTGAAAGAGAAGGAGACTTCAATCTCGAAGCGCAAAACTCCCGCCGAGCCAAAGAGTTTATTTATATTAATCTCGATGATCCGCGTTCTGTTGTTTATGTGCCGGACGAGCAGGTTCTTCCTGGTAGTGATGATCAGATTATGGTTTCTCAATTTGCCGAGGGAACTTCTTTTAAGAAAGTGCCCTCCAGTTTGAAACCAGTTGTAGCAAGAAAACTTCTCGAGATGGAAGCTTCGATATTATTTGCCGATGCCGATGAGATTACTTTCGACCCTGATCGCCACGGCGGTAACTACCGTATTTGGATTAAAGAAGGGTCCAACGAAGTTCTTTTAGAGCCCATTGAATACGGTATTATCGATCACGGTCAGCATATTACGATGACTCGGGAGCAAAGGCAGAAGGTCTTTGACCTGATGGCGTTGTCCGGAATCTACTATGCCTCGGGTCCTAACGCCTGGTGGGACGCTAAGGTTGCGGAAATTTTCAATATGGATGCAGTGACGAAGAAGCGCTTTGAAAAGCTCATAAGAAAATATCTGGCCGGTAAAAAGCTTCCGAAGGAGCTTGCTTACCATCAGCTGATTTCTGCGGTTTACATGTCAGGTTATGATCCGAAAGAAGTGAAAGCTAATGACGGTACAGATGGCCTGCAGACTAGCATTGAATTTAGCGATATTTACTTGGATCTACCTCGAGCTGTCATTCAGATGAAGCAGTATGAAGCTTTTGCTCCTGCGGGTGTCACAAAGCCAAGCGACTTATTGCTCGCAGCAGCTCAACAGAGTGGTGCTCGTTACCTCGATGAATATATAGAGCATCACAGAACACAAGTCGGCCTCTATAATATGGCCGGGCGAGCGCGCAGCCTTTTCTCAAGTGAAAACTTTGTTCCCTTGCGCGAAGGAATGGACCTCAACGAATTGCGCGACCTTTCCTACGAAATGAACAACTCTGTGTTTTCAAGTGATGCTTCCGAGGCAGCCAATCTGCGACCCGCGACGGTTCGCACTAGCTGTGAGGACCTCTTCTTTGATTGGAGACCTGCGATTCAAACGGAAGCTTCAGCAAACTAGATATTCCGAAACACGAGTTTCAATTTTGCAATCGAGTGACTTCGGCGTTAGAGCCCTGAACTGATATGAGTTCGGGGCTTTATATCTCAAGGCCTGGGTCATTAGGAACTAGCATCAAAGTTTTCTCTATGGATTCAAAGCTCAATTTGACTAATGCTAAAAAAACGTTAAGGTTCTAGCCCTCACCACATAAGGGGGTATCGTGAAAAAGTTTTTGATATTTTTATTCGTCCTTAGTTTAAGTCCGTTGGCCCAAGCCACAGAAACCCATGATTTTAATTTTGACTCTTGTCCGTCAATTTATTGGAAGTCCAAAGCATTTAGTTGTGCGACTCTAGAGATTATTATTCCTGAGAACTTAAGTCCGGATCTTTCACAGAAGAACATCAAAACAACTGTGAGTGATGGATACGCTCTATTTATTACGGATGCACTTCTCCATGCGGATTCAGTTTTTAGAACCGTTAGAATTGTCGATGTCTATAATGGTCTCGTTTTTAACTTCTCCTCTGTTTTTGAGACTGATGAGTACAAAAATAAAACTGCCAACCTCTACCCGAGACGGGGTGGTGATTGGGGACTCAGTGTTTTTCGCCTGAACTCTGATATCAAAAACCAGGCTGACTATGAAAGTTGCCTTGCAGCTCTCGGTAGAGATAGTTGTTCTCAGCGTTGGGCCGAGGTGGAGCCATTTCTCGATTATATGACTTTTCCACTCTCTCCTGATGATTATCAACTTTGCCATATGTTTCCGGAGCAGTCTGTGAACCATCGTGGCAACCCACTAATAATTTACGAGGAACTCTCTCGCCAAGTGACTGAAATCTATGGGAATGTGAAAGACGTTAAGATGGGTTCACCCTTGAATTCAGAGGAATTCGACGTGGACCTAGGAGACCTCATTAAGTCATTTATCTCCGATTCAAAGCGCGCATCTCGTTGCGGGCAGAATTAATAGAGAGTGCTGGGCTTTTCACAGATGAGAGGCCCTTTGGAAACTCAGGGTTTGGTGTAAAATATTCAAACTACTGAGAAATTGAAGTATTGAATTAAGGCTGCAAAGGCACTCTGGGAGACCTCTTCGCAGCCTTTTTCTTTTCTAAATATTAGTAGATAAATCCTCTATTTAGCCCTTGCAAATGCCAGGGCGATCGGTTAAAAACGCGAGTTCTGTAAATTATTAACAATCTGTGTTGTCACAGGAGTGGGAAATTATGGCTAAAAAAGTAACTGGAATGATCAAGTTACAGATACCGGCAGGGAAGGCTAATCCAGCACCTCCCGTTGGACCGGCGCTCGGACAGCATGGGGTCAACATTATGGAGTTTTGTAAGCAGTTTAATGCCAAAACTCAAAAAGCTGGTGATACCGTAATACCAGTGATCATTACTGTTTATCAGGATCGCTCTTTTACGTTTATCACGAAGACCCCTCCGACGTCTGTTCTCATCAAACAATCTCTTAAACTCAAATCAGGATCTAAAATGCCTCAGAAAGATAAGGTAGCGAAGATCAAGATGGATGAGATCAAGAAGATGGAGAAGGATGGACTGAGCGAGGATATGGCCAAAGATGCTCAAGATGAGGTACAGAACATCGTCAATAGTTTCACCGCCCGGATCGAC
>JAUHWN010000245.1 GCA_030424665.1 Bdellovibrionia bacterium
TAATTTTACGTTAGCAACACTGACGTTTTCATCGCGATAGCATTGGAGTTCACCGTGTTGCTCCCGAAGGCTTCGGCCTCCTTGGGCATTCCAAAAGTACCGAGTTGCCCACTTGTTTCGATTGAGCTGGGTCCCATTGAATTCATCTCTGAAGGTGGATTGCCAATGATATTCTGGCGTACCTGCATTCACGAATAGAATGCTGAGAGTGGTAATTCCCAAGATCAATAAAATGATAGTTCTCTGCTTTTTCCCCATTTATTCCCCGTCCTTAATATTCGATGGTCCCAATTATGATGAGTTGCAGCAACCATTCCAGGGGATTTTCGGTGCGTTTGATTCTGAGACTCAATACCTTCTTAATTTCAGCTACTTAGAGGTATTATTGGAGGACGCTTAGGGGGATCTGTTTAGGCTTTTGGGGGCTATAAGAAATATGGACACCTAAGCCATTCTCGAGAAGGGTCGAACTGAGGACGGATAAAACTGCTTTAAGTAGCTGATATTACGAAGGTCTTGCCGACCAAAGCCTGATCCAGATTCCTCGACTTTCCGCTTGCGAAATACCTTCAGTTTGTGTACAACTTCTGTTTCAACTATTGCGGAGAGTTAGGCCTCTGGTCTAGCTAATGAAGCTCAAAGGAGAATGGTGAAATGGTTGTAATCCGATTATCTCGTCGTGGAATGAAAAAGCAGCCTCGATACAGAATTACTGTTGCTGACCAACGTAGATGGCGCGATGGGCGCTATATTGAAGTGATTGGTCAATTCAATCCTTCACCTCGAGGAAGCGAAGAAAAGCTCACTCTTGATCTTGATAAAGCAAAAGACTGGATCAAAAAAGGGGCTCAACCGAGCGAAAGAGTAAAGAAACTCATCGCTATGGCGGAAAATAATTCAAATTAAGATTTACAGCGTCATAGTCCTCGTCCAAAATAAGGGTAGATGGTGACTGTGATAGCGAAGATTGAATGGGTGAGGTGAATATGGCATACGATCCTTCAAGTTTAAAAGACCTCGTCGAATTTATGGCAAAAGCTTTAGTTGACGACCCTGGGCAAGTTGAAGTGAATGAAGTTGTTGGGGAGCAAACCACGGTTGTAGAACTCAGTGTTTCTAAAGAAGACCTTGGTAAAGTGATTGGTAAGCAAGGCCGTACGGCTAAGTCAATGCGAACAATTTTAAATGCAGCCAGCACAAAACTTCAAAAGCGAAGTGTCCTTGAGATAGTCGAGTAAGAAGGCTTCAATTGTAATTTGAAAGGCGCACTCTAGAGTGCGCTTTTTTTTTATCCAAACCATGGTGTTCAATCTTTCAGACATAGAGAATCCAAAATGAGTCTTTATATGAAGGTCGGAAAAGTATTAAGCCCCCAGGGAATTCGTGGAGAATTATTTCTCTTCGTTTTTTCGGGCGATGCGTTTTGGCTCGACGAAATCGACCATATTGTACTTAGTAAGACTGATAGCGACGAGCCCATCGAAATGCCTGGAAGTCGCTATCAAATACAATCCTATAGGCCCCATAAAAAAGAAGGAAAGCAGGGTTACGTGGTGAGCCTTGCTGATGTTGATAGTAGGGACCTTGCGGAAGAGTTGAGTAAAACTTTTGCCTATGTTTCTGAAAAATACATGAGTTCAAGTGATACTTCAGGCGAAGAATTGATACTTAGAGAACTACTTCAATATAAGGTGATAGATAAAATTCTTGGAGACGTCGGGGTCGTTGTGGGTTTTTCAGGAACTCAGATGCAAGATCTCATTGAAGTTGAGTACATGGGGAATCAATACTATATTCCCTTCGTTGATCAGTTGGTTCCAGAAATTGATCACGAGCGAAAGGTGATTCATACCGAATTGCCAAAGGGCCTCGTGCCGGAGGGAAAGTAAAATGCGTTTTTCGTTCCTGACTCTTTTCCCAGAAATGATCGAGCAAGCCACCCAATTTGGAATTCTTGGCCAGGCCGTTCGCAATAAGAAATTAGAAATTGATTGTGTGAATCCGAGAGATTTTACGGAGGATGTGCACAAGACCGTGGACGACAAACCCTATGGTGGAAGCGATGGCATGCTAATGCTGTACACGCCTATGCAGGCGGCTATGGAGTCCATGAAAAATACAATCAGTGAGAACAAGCTGACAAAAGTGATTCATCTTTCGCCCCAAGGTCAGGTTTTGAACGATCGAAAAGCTTTAGAGCTGGCAGAACTGGATCACATTGTTTGGGTCTGTTCCCGTTACGCTGGGGTTGATCAGCGGTTTATCAATAATTACGTCGATGAAGAATTGTCTCTCGGTGATTACGTCATAAGTGGAGGAGAGCTTGCTGCCCTTGTTGCCACCGATGCGGTGTCGAGAAAGCTTCCCGGAATCCTTGGAAACTCTCAATCGGCATTGCGAGAAAGTTTTGCCAAAGACGGTCTTCTTGAGCCGCCACAGTTTACCAGGCCCGCAGAAGTGGGAGGTCAATTGGTGCCTGAGGTTTTAACGTCAGGGCATCATAAGAATATTCAAGCTTGGGAAAGAGCTTTGAGTCTTATACGCACTTTAATCCTTCGTCCGGATCTTCTTGCCAGTGCAAATCCTACTTTGAATGATTGGGAGTTGGCTCTCGGTGTTTATAAGGATTTGTCTG
This sequence comes from Bdellovibrionia bacterium, assembly GCA_030424665.1. Lineage (GTDB taxonomy): Bacteria > Bdellovibrionota > Bdellovibrionia > Bdellovibrionales > JAGQZY01 > JAUHWN01. The sequence goes on from JAUHWN010000245.1 coordinate 2,636, forward strand.
CAGAGGAAAGAAAAAGCTGTGGCCTGTCGATAGATCGTGATTTAGAAGCTTTAATAACAGAGCAAATGAAAGGGTCTTAGGTTTTGGCTATTTCAAAAGTTGCAGTGGGTTTGGTTCATCATCCAGTGAGGGATCGAGCTAAAAATATAGTTGCCACAAATATCACGAATTTCGATATCCATGATATTGCCCGAGCTTGCCAGGCTTACGGAATTGACTCCTATTACATTATCCACCCCGCC
>JAUHWN010000114.1 GCA_030424665.1 Bdellovibrionia bacterium
TTATCTCCCAATCCAGAATGGTTGATGGCGGAATTTTTTAACGACTATATCCTTCGAACTCCATACCGAAATCAAGATACGGAAGAAGGCGTTCACCCAACGGCTGTTGTGCACCCGACGGCTCAATTAGGCGACGGTGTCACCGTTGGTCCGAACGCATTCGTGGGTGCCAATGTGACTTTAGGAGATCACTGCACGGTTGGGGCTAATGCTGTTGTCGAAACCGGAGCTCAAGTGGGAGCCGGATCCTGTTTACATCCGCTCTCTTATATCGGTCACCACTGCATCCTCGGACAAAATGTAGAAATTCAACCCAATGCGGTCATAGGTGCTGAGGGGTATGGCTATGCCCACAACCGCAAAGGTGAACATAAAAGAATTCCTCACATCGGAATCGTCCGAATTGGCGACAATGCACAGATTGGTGCTAATTGCGCTATTGACCGAGCCACCGTTGATGAAACGGTCATTGGCGAAGGGACTCGATTAGATAACCAGTGCCATATCGCCCACAACTGTAAGATCGGTAAGAACTGTTTGATTACAGCACAGTTCGTTGTTGCAGGCTCGGCAACCATTGGTGACAACTTTATCTGCGGTGGAAAAACCGTTGTTGCTGGCCACAAAACAATTACTGATAACGTTAATTTTGCGGCCATGTCGGTTGCTGCCAATGATGTTAAAGAGCCAGGGCGCTATGGTGGTTACCCATTACAACCCCTTAATGACTATCTAAAAACCACAGCGACTCGGGCTCACCTCGTTGAGATGAGAAAGAACATTAACAAATTAATGAAAGCTGTGTTTAAAGACTAACAAAGTTTTTGGCAATACCTCGAAGGAGATCGAAGTTTTCTTCAAGGGAAGTATGGCTAGGAATTTCCATCCAGTCGAAATTCTTCCGACAATAACTAAATTCAATCTCTGGATTGATCAAAGCTTTTAAGTATTCAATGAACAGTTGTAACTCGGTACTCGTAGCCACTTCACCTTCGATCGGAATAAACTGATAATCAGAATAGGCATCGGCTACTTTCTCTAATTGGGCGATCCAGTTTCTAACATCCATCCCCTCTTGAATTCTTAGAACGGGGTGAATCTGGTTATAAAAAAGGCCACCGAGAAAGACGAGTTTCCTTTCGGGTAAAACAATGTAGAGATCAGATGCCGAGTAAGACTGATTGGCATGCTTTATTTTCACTACTTCTTTTTCAACTGTCAGTTCGAGCTCTTCATCGACCGGAATTTCCTCGAATGAAAACTTTTGCAGAACCTCAGGTGCAAAAAGTTTTTTCATAGAAAACTCAGCACTCTTTGGATAGTAAACTTTTTCAATGGGATTCTCACAGGCCTGCAAAAAATGAACATTATCCAAAAAGAAGTTAGTGAGTATTAAATGATTTACTTTTTCGGCTGCTTCAAGCTTTCCCGCCTGTACAAATTTATCAAATGCTTTTTGGTGACCTGGGTTGATCAGAAGATTCGTTTCACCAGTTTTGATGTAGCCCAGAATCGAAGTCCCCCCAAGTTGAATTGAAAAATCCTTATCAACTTCAACGACTTTCGTAGGAAAAACATAGCGATTGGCTGGCTTAATATATTGCACAGATGTTCCCATAAACAAGCCGTAAACCATTCGCAAAAATTCATCTAAATTCACAATTCGATCCTCATTTATTACTAAATGGCATTCGCCAATTAAAGCTCACCCGAGCCATTGCTGCAAATGCCTTAATTGGACTCATAGATTGTTCATAGAACAAATATCTCGTCTTTTTATCGGTGCTTCCAAATTTGGATTTATAGTAGTTCAATCCCTGAGCCGAGTAACTCGGCAAAACGTATTGACCCATTTTAACGAGGGATTCCCAAGGAAGACGCCAGTCGAGCTCATCGAAAGGGTTGAGACCAAAACTAAACTCCAAGGCTCCCCTTTCTTTGCAGTTTTGCAAAACGTGCACGATGAGCGCGTCTAGAGCAAACTTATCCCCCTGGGGGTTTTGAATCAGATGATCTAGGTAATAGGCTTTGCCCGATTTGTAGGGCAAAAGACTTAAATAGGCAGAAACTTGATCTCCTTCGAGGAGAACCCACCAGTCCTCAATAGAAGATATCTCGTCAAAATCGGGCGCTTGATTGCTGATGATAAACTCAACCTCAAGTAGAGGCTTCTGATTCTTCCACTCTTGAAAGCATTCTAGGAGCTTCTTCCCCGCAAACTCTCTTTTTTTAAATTCCTCTAGCCTTAATATTTCAAAGTTTTTTCGCCGTTTGTGATTAATAGCTCTTCGAGACTCAGAGAACTCAGCCCCCTTTAAGTCCCAATTCTTGAGATCGACAATCGAAGACGTTCCACAAGGAATAAATACCCCTTCATTCCACGAAAAGGATTCGGAGGTATAGTATCCACAGATTTTTAGATTCTTTTTACGAGAGTCTCTAACAAAGTCCTGCCATACCCCCATTGATTCTTTAAAATCAAATGGCTCGCCGGCAACAACTCTCATGCCCCCGACCTCGCGGTAGGCGACAATTCCTCGATCGGACTCAAAGTAACTCAAGTCCCGTATAAGAATTGAGGAATTCACGGGAAACCCCGTGTGCTGAATGACTTTTTCTTTAAATGACTGAGTTAATGACATAAAAAAACCGAGCTTCTAACAGCTCGGTTTTAGCAAAATTTCTTTTAATCAGCAAATTAAGCAATGATTGCAGCTAAGAGAAGAGCCACAATTGACATTAACTTAATAAGAATATTCATCGCAGGACCTGTTGTATCCTTGAACGGGTCACCCACAGTATCACCAGTTACAGTTGCAGAGTGAGTTTCAGAACCCTTGCCATGACCTTCGAGTTCGCCTTTTTCGACGTACTTCTTAGCGTTATCCCAAGCACCACCGGCGTTTGACATAAGAAGAGCAATAACAACACCTGTAAGAAGAGCACCAGCGAGCATTCCGCCAAGGGCTGCAGCACCGAGTACAAAACCAACGATAGTCGGGGCAAGTACAGCGATAATTCCAGGAAGGATCATCTCACGAAGGGCAGCATTAGTAGAAATAGCAACACAACGAGCCGTATCTGGCTTTCCAGTTCCTTCAAGAAGGCCTGGGATTTCTTTAAACTGACGACGAATTTCAGTCACCATGTCAGTTGCTGCTTTACCAACTGATTGCATGGTCAAAGCACCTGCCCACAAAGGAACTACAGCACCGAGAAGAAAACCAATAACCACAAGTGGGTTCGTAATATCCATAGAAAGAGCTTCTTCACCACGAGCCAATCGAACGGCGTTCACAGAAGCACCGTAAGCAACGAAAAGGGCGAGAGCTGTTAGAGCAGCAGAACCGATGGCAAAACCTTTACCAATCGCAGCTGTGGTGTTTCCGATCGCATCAAGACCATCAGTGATCTTACGAACGTCAGGACCAAGACCCGCCATTTCTGAAATACCACCAGCGTTATCAGCAACAGGACCGTAGGCATCGATTGTCATTGTAACACCAACAGTTGCTAGCATCCCAACGGCAGCCATGGCAATTCCGTAAAGACCAGCTGTTTCGAATGAAACGTAGATAGCACCACAAATAAGAAGAAGAGGAACAACACAAGATTCAAGACCAACAGCAAAACCAGTAATGATGTTTGTTGCAGGACCAGTCTTAGAGGCTTCAGCGATTTTCATCACAGGGCCCTTAGCTGTGTAGTACTCAGTTACCATTCCGATCGCAAGACCAGCAACAGTACCGGCGATAATCGGCCAGAAAACATTCCAAGTAAAACCAAACATTTGCAGACAAACAGCCACACCGACTAAGAATAGGACAGCGGCAGAATATTCAGAGGCACTCAATGCTTTCGCAGGATCTTTAGCGCCTTTGAAAACATTCATAAGACCAATACCCACAACCGAAGAAATAAGACCAACTACGGCAAGAACGAGCGGAAGCCCCATAAGAGCTTTTTGTCCAGCGACGTATTCACCTGTAAATAGAATTCCTACAGAATCAGCCGTCATCGTTGCAGCGATAGCAACCGCAGCAACCATGGCACCTACATAGGATTCAAAAATATCAGCACCCATACCGGCAACGTCACCAACGTTGTCACCAACGTTATCGGCAATAACACCTGGGTTACGAGGATCATCTTCTGGAATTCCGGCTTCGACTTTACCAACAAGGTCAGAACCAACGTCGGCCGCTTTTGTGAAGATACCTCCACCGATACGAGCAAAAAGAGCGATACTTGATGCACCCATTGAGAAACCAGAAATCACACTAGAAGTTTCTGGATACTGTCCCCAGAGGAAGTAGAAAACTCCGAGACCGAGTAAACCAAGACTGGCTACCGAAAGACCCATTACTGCTCCACCTCTGAAGGCAACAAGAAGTGCTTTTGAAACTCCACCGTCTTTTGCAGCGGCGGCAGTTCTCACGTTACTCTTCGTTGCGGACTTCATTCCGATAAAACCGGCTAAGCCCGATGCGAAGGCACCAAAGACAAAGGCAACCGAAGTTTGCCAGCCGTTATCTCCCACAAAGGAAAGGGCAATCGCTACTAAAATTACAAAGAAGATAAGAATCTTGTATTCAGAGCGCAAAAAGGTCATTGCACCTAAGTGAATTTGATCACCAATTTCAACCATTTTGGCATTTCCTGCCGGTTGCTTGATAACCATCATATACAGCCCTAAAGCAACAATTAAGCCCACGACACCGGCCGCTGGAGCTATCATTCCAATACTCTCGATCATTAGGTCGACTCCTTATTCAAAATCGCTCGTTTTATTTAATTTAAACAACATTGACTCACTCAGGCAGGCTCTAAAGTCAACGAAAATTCAGGTGAATATTAAATCTCCCTAGGGTAAACAAGGGCTACAAATTACATAGAAATCAACTGGAGGTCCCTATGTCCTATCAATTGTACAACTGGATTCACGTATTTGGCCTTTTTGTCATATTCGCTAGCCTTGGTGGTATCAGTATTTATGCTGCGACTGGAGGAGAAAAGGCAGCGTTTAAATATCGAAGAGCTCTCGCCTTAGCACATGGTGTTATGATGGTGCTTGTTTTAGTAGCAGGCTTCGGACTCATGGCTCGAGCCAACTACAAGTTCACAGAAAACCCGTGGATCTATCTCAAACTTCTTATCTGGTTGGGTGTCGGAGTCTTTCCTGCCTTTGTCTGGCGAATGAAAAACAAGGGCCTCATGCTTTTCTGGGCTCTTCTCTTGTTAGGGGTAATTGGTAGCTACACGGCCATCTTTAAGTTTTCAGCCCCCCAATTTAAGAAACCCGCATCTATTGAAACGAATATCGACACCGGTTTTGACGGAATGAAAAGGATTCCGTCAGAAAAGATTGCTTAGCCCTGTAAAAAATAGAGAAAGCTTTTCAAATAACGAAATTACTCTTCATTTTTTAATCACTTGGTGGTTCTTTAGGACCACCTAAACAGGTTTTAATGGAGGTTCAAGATGTTCAAACGTGTATTAATTGCTTTCCTTTTTGCCCTACTCCCCCTTACAAGTTTCGCTCAAAGTATGACAGACCAAGAGCTTTTCAATGTAATGCGTGAATCAGCTGGCGAAAAAGTTTCTGATCAAGAAATCGAAAATATTATTACAACTCTCGCTAACCAAGGTGCAAAAGTAGAAGGTATCGCTTCTTTCTCTGCTTGGGATGCTTCTTTTTTCGTTGATACCGATACTCACGATATTTCTGTCACTTATGTTGACGGTCAAACTGGTCAGCTCACTACTGACGACACTTCTTTCGAAGTTAAAGTCAAAGAAGGTGGACTCGTTGTTGGTCTTACTTATAAGTACAACTGGATTTTCTTTTTAAGCCCCGTTTCTCTTGGAACTCTTAATGGCTTAAAAATCGGTGGCCCTCTTTTTGGTCGCGGAATCGGCGGATCGCTTTCTCCGGGTCTTGTTGCTGGTACTGTTAACGCTGTTAACGGAAAAGGCATGACTGTTGTTATGGCTTCTGTTGGTATTGGCCTTGCTGAAGAAGGAATTCGTTTTCCAAGACTTGAGTTCTCACTTCGTGAAGGTGTTGAAGCTCTTCAAGGTGGCGAGCTGAGTAATGAAAATCAGCCTGTAGATCCACGAGTTGGTACTAACAGAATGTAAATTCAGTAAATGTACTGATGGCGCGTGACATTCAAAAGTTAATTCGCCAGAAGCTAAAAAGCCTTATCGGATTCGATAAGGCTTTTTTTATTCTACCAACGACAAGAGGCTGTACAACTGGCACCAGGCTCCCAAAGAGTGACACCATCGGTTTTTCGCCCCGCAAGCTCTTTAACGTAGGTTCGACAGGCACTACACGTTCCCCAGCCTTCGTAATATCCCATGATACTGGGGATACTACACTGATCGTCTCTTTCGTTGTTAATGACGCCATTGAGCCTGACATCTTTGGACTCAACACCACAGCCTGTTGAATCATCCGAAAAGTTAAATATTTTTTGGGGGGTGCGTGTCGGTTGCGGCGTTATACCAGTTAGCCCCAGAGTAAAGTCTTCCGGCTTGCTTTGCTCCAGCAAACCAATCGCTGGGTTTTTCGACCCTATTGTTTACTGCGTGGGCTTTAGCTCCACCCCATATATAGGGTGTTCTATTATCTACTTCGAAGTAATTTCTAATAACTGAAACTTCTGTATTTAAGCAATTATCATTCGGATTGTCTGAGAGAGCACATCCAATAATGATTCCATGTCCTTCACTAAGACCATCTGCACACACAGGGTTTCGGCGATTGAGAATCTTGCTATGGGATATAGTCGTCCGGTTTTTTCCTGTCGGGCTCTGCAAGGCAGTGACCGAAATAGCCTCATCGGGTACTCCCAGAATAACAACGTGGTCAATCCAAACGCGATCCGCATTTCTAACATTGATTCCATCCTGACCGTCTGGCCAATCATTATCAGGATCACCTCCGGCAACACAGCATGTAGATGGGTCTTGAAGATCATCTACACACAATGAATAGGGGTACTTCATGTATTTGATTCCAATATTATGAATAATAATATCGGTGACCTCTTTAATCTGGAGTCCGTAGTCTTTGATTGTGATATTAGCGCCACGCCCATCAATAACTCGATGACTTCGCCTTATCCAAAGTGTTTCAGTTAAATGAATCACTCGATCCACATCCGATACAATCCAGACTGGAGCACCGTAATCCGTTGTTATCGCTGTCTTTAAATTATAGGGTGAATTCTCTAAACTCGAACAAAGTTTAAAAGTCTTAATGGCTTTAGACCGATTCGATGACCACGATTTTGCTGCCGCCCCCATTCGATTTTCAATCAAACTATCAAAGTCGATATCCGCTACATCTCGTGGGTCGACGTCATTAATTCCGCACGAAAGATTGGCTCGCGTGATATCACCTCCACTGCTGGACCTAACCTCTCGATTGACTCGATCGTTTATTTCACTTTTTATATCCTGCACTTCTGTTAACGAGGAGAATTCGTCCACGACTAGCTCCCCAGAGTCTGAACAGTTCTGAAAAATTAGAGCTAAAGAAAGAACCACGACCAGTAGAAGCCCTTTCTTTATTCGAGTCCTGATTTGTTTTAAAAATAAATGAACTATTGTCTCGTTTTGAAACACCATCGATACGCCCCCTAATAACCAATTTTTACCTAAAACCCGTTATTAAAGGTTGCAACTAGGAATCCAATTGAAGTCCAATTCACCGGAGCTGAGTGACTAAGACACCAACAGTCGAATACTAGGTTATTTCAATTCGTACTTTAGGAATCGGCATTCAATGGGGCCATTGAAAACTTGAAAACGACCGGAAGCCTTTAATCGAAGGGCTGGAGTTAACTCTTTGTTTCCAGCCAGAATCCATGCCGTCCAACCTTTAAAGTTGGCCTTAAGCGAATGAGCCAAGTTTTTATAGGTATCTTGGAGCTCGTACTCATCTCCTCCGATGCGGACTCCATAAGGAGGGTTAGTAACGATCAACCCCCTTGGACAAGGTGGAGTAAACTCGACCACATCTCTTCGCACAAATTCAATCATGTCTTCTACGCCGGCGGCCTTAGCGTTGGCCTTAGCGGCACGAACCGCTCTACCGTTGATATCAAAACCATAGAACTTAACAGGAAGCTCTGTTACTTCTTGCTCTATAGCTTTATTCACTTCTTCGTCCCAAGCATCGGCTTGAAAGTTTTTAAGCTTTTGGCAAACAAATTTTTTTCGCATAGTTCCTGGAGCAATTTGTCTAGCCCATAGAGCCGCTTCAATAAGAATCGTCCCCGATCCGCACATGGGATCAACTACTGAAATGTCACCTTTGTAACCGGCGATCGCCAAAATACCCGCAGCAATATGCTCCTTTAAAGGAGCTTCCCTAGGATCTGATCGGTAGCCTCTTTTGAAGAGAGACTCACCCGTAGTATCAATGCTCACATTGTAATTGTTTTTGTTTCCACGAACATAAACCCGAAGAGCTGCACTCTCGTGGTCCACGTCAGGTCGACGGTCGTACTTGGCCCAAAATTGGTCGACCACAGCGTCTTTGGTTTTCATGGCCAAAAGGCGCTGATCTTTAAAACAACAGTTTTTAACTGAAGCTTCTACCAGCATGGTTTGATCGACATCAATGTACTTGGTGAAGTCGTGTTTCTTAAAGTTGTTGTAAAATTCATCTTGGTTGTAGGCCGTGAAATCGAGAACGGAGTAGAGGATTCTCGAGGCAATTCGACTACAAAGATTTATACGATAGCAAGCGGCCCAACTCCCCTCAAAATCGACACTTGAGGGGCCTTTATCTGTGACCTTAACACCCAATTCCTTCAACTCTTCTTCTAGAACATCCACTAAACCACGGGAAGTCGTCGCTACAAACTTGGGCATCTTACTCTCTCTTGAGGCTCTTTAAACCTCAGTGTAATTCGGCCCTCCACCGCCTTCGGGGAGAGTCCAATCAATATTGTCAAACGGACACTTTAAATCACAGGTCTGACAATGAATACAATTAGTATAGTTAATTTGCAGCTGTAATTTATCGTTTTGCCCTTCTTTTGGAATCATTTCATACACATTGGCCGGGCAGAAGTGATTACAAGGACTATTATACTTGCTCGAACAGACATCGGAACAAATCGAAGCATCTTGCAACTTGAGGTGGTTCGGCGAATCTTCATCGTGGCCAGTCGCCGTCATATAAACACTACTGAGCTTGTCGTAGAAAAGCTCATTGTCAGGCTTGGGGAGTTGATTATCTTCGTGCTCAAGACCCTTTGGACCCCAGACATCAATGACAGGCTCTGTGCTCTCATGATCCTTGTGTTCGACGGCAAGGCGGTTACCAAAGCTCCAACCACCTGTAAGCTCCTGAAGAGCCAATTCTGGGGCAGATGCGACCAAACCCTTGCTGAGGGTTTGATGAAAATTTCGAGTCTTCCAGAGTTCTTTTTTAACAAAGCTCTCGTCGATTCGATCTTTATAACTTCTTAACTGAGACTCTGAAAAATCTTCAGCAATCATGGCATCAAGAGCCGTTTCAGCGGCCAACATACCGGACTTCATTGCCAAATGAATGCCTTTTAGCTTTTTCACATCGACCATGGCAGCGGCATCTCCCGCCACGAGCATGCCGTGATGGAAGAGTCTCGGCATAGAGAACCATCCTCCTGCTGGTAGAGTCTTACCGCCATAGGCGATCACCCTTCCACCCTTGAGCATCTTTTGCATGAAAGGATGGGTCTTCCACTTTTGCAACTCTCTGTGAACATCCAAAAGAGGGTCTTCAGAGTCGAGGTAAGCGACAATACCAATACTGATTTGATCATTGGGCATGGTGTAGATCCAAGACCCACCGATTGATTTATCTAGGGGAAAGCCCGCCGTGTGAATGACTTTTCCAGGCTCTACCGTCCCCGCAGGCATCTGGATAATTTCTTTACAACCGAGTTCAAAACTCTTTGGGTTACGACCTGATCTCAAACCCAATTTCTTTTCAACCCTTTTAAAGAGGGGCGAATTTGTGCCATCGGCAAAAATGGTGAGTTTTGATTTTATAATCATGCCCGCTTCAAAATTGTCTTTGGGCTTACCGTCTTTATCGAGACCGCGGTCACCGGTGCGAACACCAATGACTTCATCGTTTTCTCCGTACAGGCATTCTACTGCGGCAAAACCAGGGAATATATTAACGCCCATGGCTTCGGCTTGCTCTCCGAGCCAGCGATTTACTTTTGAAATAGAAACAATGTGGTTTCCGATATTGTGAAAGGGAGGCGGAGTCACCGGCGCTTTAATAGCCATTTCTTTGGTGAGATAATAAACCGCATCTTCTTTGGCATCGCACTCGATGGGACAACCCTTTTCTTTGTAGTCGGGTATCATTTCTTGAAGCGACCGTGGATTCATAACCGCACCAGACAAACTATGAGCACCAATTTCTGAACCTTTTTCGAGAACAACAATCATAGGCTCTTCAATGGCTTGGCCCTGTTTACCGCCCGAAGCGATGGCTTCGTTATGTTGATTGATTAGGTTCTGTAAATGGTAGGCTGCTGAAAGTCCGGCACTTCCTCCACCGACAATTAATACATCACAATCCATTTCTTCGCGTTCAATTGCATCCAACTGGTCCATAAATCCTCCAAGATCTAGAGACGATAGCGGATTGAAAGCCAAATGACAAATACAAAAAGCGTAGGATCACCTGGCTAACTACTTGAAATTATGAATAATTTTTCGGACTTTGAGACTTCTATTGTGCTTTTTCTTCAGCGCTTTCGCCGACAGCAACATCTTCTTCGATTTCGCGAATAACTTCGCGGTAGACCATCTTATGAGTCCAGTAAACAGTTGGCCTAGGAAGGTCTTCTTGAACTGTAATGGGCTGTTCATCTCTTCCGCCTTCGTAGGGGCGAGAGAGGTTTTGCATATCATCTATACTCGCTGGTCTCCGTCCGAGCTTACCCGACTTAAGAGCTTGAAGGGTTTCATCGGTGGCTTGCCAATCGATATCAAATAGGTGCTCGCCCCGAGGGTACACATAGGGGTCATAAAATTGCGTCGATACAAAGCCAGACTCTTCAGCGTAAACTGAAAGACTGATAAAAAAGACACCCACTAAAATGACTGAGGATTTGATCACCGTTCCCATAAGAAGCTTATCGGAAGCGACTTAGCGCAGCCTTAAGACCAATGTCTATTCTCAAAATTTTTTAGACCTTGTCTCATTACGAATCAATTGAGATCGAAATGGTTCTTTATTTTGTAAAAGGATTGATCTTTGACATGATCCTGCATCGGTAAGGACCGACGTACTTTTTCAATCTCTGAATAATGCAATGTCTGATTGAGAACTAATTTCCCACCGTCTTGATCAAAATGAGGCCCCTGTTTTAACACCTCTCCCCAAGGAGAAACGACAAGAGATTGCCCCCAACTCGTTCTCTCTTTATCACCCTTGGGAGATTTGTGATACCCCCCTTGAGCGGCCGAAGCGACATAGCACTGGAGTTCTACGGCCCTTGCCCTGTTGAGCAATTTCCAATGGGCCTTTCCGGTTGGAACTGTAAAAGCGGCCGGAAAAAATACTAGGTCAACTTTTTCGCGAAAGAATAAACGAATCAATTCAGTAAATCGAATATCGTAGCAAATTCCAAAGCCCAACTTCCAACCTTTAAACTGCGCCGTTGCGAGTCCATCTCCAAATTTAAATGTATCGGACTCTTTTATAACAAGTTCTGGTAACTCTAAGTCGAAGAGATGGGTTTTTTTATAAACAACTTCCCTTTTACCATCGGCGTGAATCCAAAGTGTGACATTATCGACACGGGATTCTTTAGACCCCTCTTGCCTGAGCGGAACTCCTCCCAAATGAAAGGCCACTTTATTTTTACTTGCAAACTCAGACAATTGATCAAAACAATCGTGGTTTTCAGGGACTCCGAAGTTTTCTGGGGACGTAATTTTATACTGAAGACAGTTTTCTGGAAGAGATATTAAGTCTTTTTCTTGGAGATCGGGAATGGAACTTATTTTAGCTTTAATTTGTTTAAGGTTATCTTCAATCGACTCTGTCGATTGAAGCTGAACCACTGAAATATTTAGATTTTCCTGGGGACTATTCGTCGACATGGTTTTCTATAGAAGCCTTGGGTACCGGTCGGCACTTCCAATTAGCCTCCTCTAAATTACCGCGAATATTTTCAACAAATCCGATGCAACCCTTAAGACTCACACCAGTACCGACTATGCGCGGCACGCCCGCTTTCGTATAGGTGGTAGCACAGTTTTTTCCATCATCGGTTGTAATATGAATCGTTCGAACCATTTTAGCGTGTTTACAAAGAATGTATTCAACTGGTTCAAGCTTTTTGACCGCGAAACTGGGAATTGAGATCAATAGAAATAAAATAGAGATATAAAGTTTGATCATTATTACCCTCCCCTTTTTAACAAATATAGAGAGGGCTTTTAAAAATAGAAAGGACTTTCTGAGTTTTAGGAAAATTATGCTTTTTTGGCAGCTTTTTTAGTGGCCTTCTTTTTAGCCTTTTTCTTCTTAGCAGCCTGGATAAGTGCGACATTTGAGTAGTCGATATATCCCTCAGTCTTAATAAGCTGATTTTCCTTCTTGTCGAGCTTAGTTTGGATCTGAACGCCCTGAACGCGAACCTTCATTTTCTGAGGGTTTACATCGAGAACTGTTCCAGTCTTCCCTTTATCTTTACCCGCAATAACTTTGACCTCGAGGCCTTTTTTGATCTTAAGTTTCATTTTTTACCCTCTACTGCTTCTTTGCCGCTTTTGTAATGCGGGTTTTAAGGCGCTTCTTAAAGCTGAGAGCTCTTTTAGAGAGAAGGCCATCTTTCTGATTCAGAAGATATTTATCAAAACCACCTGTATGTTCGATGGATCGAATCGTGCTCGTGGCAACATTCAACTGAACAAATTCGTTAAGCGTTGGACTAAATAGGCGTTTTTTCTGAACATTTGCCATCGCTCTCGACTTGGTTTTAATATTCGAGTGGCTGACTAAATTTTTAGAAACTGGGCCTTTACCAGTTAATTCACAGATTGCCACGTTCGACCTCCCGATCTAAATCTCTTAACTACATGAGATTACTAATTAAATTAAAGAGCTACAGGCTATTCATGCCCAAAAGCTATGCAGCGTCAGCTCATTAGAGTTCAAGGTTATAAATGAAAAAGACACTTGTTGGCAACCGAAAAATATCGTATAAGACCCACTTTAATGAAGATGTCGTCTCTTCTTCAATAGATCGTGGCTGAGAGCCTCGTTTATCTGATCAGGTAAGATTAGACCGCGATTTGAAAAATTTAGAACGGCATTTGCTGAGTTTAAGATAAGGAAAGCACAATGAACATTTTCAAAAAACAGTTGCGATCTAAATACAGAGCCGAGTACCCAAGTCAGTTTATTTTTGACTACAAAGATCCCGTGACTCTTTCTCGCTTTATCAGTGAAGGTGGAAAAGTAACTCCTTCTCGAATTAGCAAACTGAGCATGTCTCAGCAAAGAACTCTTGCTCGTGAGATCAAAAAGGCCCGTAACCTGGCTCTTCTTCCTTCTGGATCTGACGCCTACGATAATTTCTACGGAGCAGAGCAAGTATCTCCAAAGCCTTTTAGCTTTGAGTAGTTCTGAGTTTTTAATTTTAATTTTTACTAACTCATGGTTTTTACGAACCATGAGTTTTTTTATGCCTTAAGAACTGACTCATTTTAGTGTTGGTAATTCCTCATATTCGCCAACTATTCGAATAGTTTACCTGTTTTTTTTAGACTCCTCGTCCAGAACTTACCTAATAGATATACGGAATCTTTGAGCGGAACAAATCATAGAACAACAGGATTCTGGGTCAGTTTTAGGCTTTCAACCTTTTGTGTTTTCTTCCACCAAACCGGAAGCTATCAATCAAAGCACCTATGATCAAAAGAGTATAAATCCACTCGGCAGCACGATGGAGTATTTGCCCCAGGGTAAAAAACTGCACCTGTCCCGATGAGGGAAACATATAGAGTTCTTGAGCGAATCCAGTGATATGAATGACGAGTAAAGGACCTGCGGTAATAAAAAGATGGATGAGTCCCATCCAAAAAATCAGAGTCTTACGCCAAAGAGCTGATTTCAAGCCGGGATACACAATGGCAATCCCAATGGAAACAAAAAGAGCACCGGCCACCTTCGGAGCCCAAAAACTCGGAACAAACCGAAAGATCTGCACAACGACAAATGTGGTGACCACTAATACAGCTAGCCAAATACGTGCTTTCCAGCGAATTTCCATGGCTACTAGGCTGCCTTAAATCCGAATCACTGTCCAGGTCCGATTCAGTAAATTCACTCTTCGGATTAAAGCGCCTAAAATCAAACTCTGCCCTGGTGCTTAAAGCCATAAGACTTGCAAGGGTAATCCTCCATCAGCAAGGAGGAACTATGAGATCTGAAAAAATTAAAAGTCA
>JAUHWN010000246.1 GCA_030424665.1 Bdellovibrionia bacterium
GATCATTGCATCTGGCATTTCGTACTTCTTAACAAGTCTATTCCAGTCACTGTATTCATTGGGCATAACAAAACTGATAGCTTCACCATCAGCCCCGTTGCGCGCAGTTCGCCCCACTCTATGAACATAGTCTTCATCCTGCATAGGAAGGTCATAATTAATTACATGCTTGATTTGCGGGACATCAATCCCTCGGGCTGCAACATCAGTAGCACAAAGAACTCGGGTTTTGCCCTTTTTAAAAGCCTGAATGGTTTTAGATCTCTGACTTTGATTTTTTCCACCGTGAATTGTATCCACAGAGACCCCAAATTCAGCTAGGTACTTTCTGAGTCGGTCTGTTTTATATCGGGTCTTTAAGAAAATAATAACTGAACCTTCTCTATCGTTCAGTTCATTGAGTACCAACTCATCCTTTTCTTTCATCGGCACCTTGATAGCGGATTGCCTAATGCTAGAAACTGGCTTGGAATTACTAATAAGTACTGAAGCCGGATTCGTAAGATATTTTTTAGTGAGACTTTTTACTTTCTTATCAAGGGTCGCCGTAAAAAATGAAGTCTGTCTTTCGTCCGCCTCGGGAAGAAATTTAAGAATTTCTTTGAGCTGGGGTTCAAATCCCATGTCGATCATTCGATCGCCTTCGTCGAGGACGAGATAACCCACTTTGTGTACTTGAACAGTATTTCTCTTTAAATGATCAATCAATCGACCAGGCGTTGCAACGATCACCCGAGGCTTTTTCTGAAGAGTCTTAAACTGCTTGCGAATATCTTGTCCACCAAGCAAGGTCGCAGTGTGGAACGGCCCCAAACTTCTCACCAGAGTTTGCAGAAATTGAGATATCTGAAGTGCCAACTCACGGGTAGGGGCTAAGATCAAACCCGCCTCTTTCGGATTTTCCAAAAGATAGGTGAGCATCGGAAGTAAATAAGCGCCAGTTTTTCCAGAACCCGTTTCAGAGCAGGCAAGTACATCTTGTCCATCCATTAAAAGAGGAATGGCTTTAGCCTGAATTTCTGTGGGTTTTATAAAACCGATACGATCGAGGGTTTTCGCCAGGGGTTCTGGTAGATTGAGGTCATTAAAAGATTGCATGGGAAGCGGTTCCTTTTCCTTGTAGTTCTTCACGAAAAGAGAACTTAGCCAATCCAGATTCCCTTACTGCGAGGCCCTGAATATCACTTTTCGAAGCCCCGTGTCAATAGAAGGAGTAATATCCTCATACTCTCTCTAAATTTAAACTTTATTCGCTTGTGACTTGGCCTTAGGCCTCTTTTGAAACCGGTAGAAGAATTTCAAACTTCTTACCTTCCACATCGTAGTAAATTCTCCCGCCATGGGACTCTACGATTTCACGAGACAAACTCAAGCCCAAACCAGTGCCATGGGCGTATTCTTTGGTCGTAAAGTAAGGAGTAAAGATTTTCTCGGCCAACTCTTTGGATATCCCACGTCCAGCATCTTTATAAGTAATCAGGACCTGATTGTTTTTATAGTCTTGAACCTCAATGTCGATTTCTTTGGGTTGGTTGGACTCGAGAATTTCATCCACTGAATTATTTATTAGGTTAACAAATACCTGAGCCATTAAAGAGGGATTACATTTCAACCGACTCTTCGTAGACGTTTTGAAATTAATTCTAATATCGTTTTGCTTCAAAAGCCCCAAGCACGATGACAGAGAGATTTCAATAAGATCACTAATGTACATAAGCTCAGAATGACTGCCTTGGGGCCTCGAAATTGTCCTCAACCCATTGACGATTTCGCTAATCCGAGCCACCGTGTCTCGAATTCCCTGGGCTTCTTCTTCTATTAATTCGAAATCGATATCTTTACTTTGTACAAATTTTTGAATTCTCTGAGCTCGGCCGGAAATAATCGAAAGAGGATTATTAATTTCGTGGGCAATATAACCAGAAACCTTGCCCAGCTCAGCTAAATTGGCTGAATTGTAAAGAGCCATCTTCTTCATTTCGATTTCTTTTTCGAGCTTTTTTCGCTCAGAAATATCAACAGAAACTGCAATCGAACGAACAATCTCCCCTTTGTCATCCTTTTCTGATATAGCCGTCAGCAGGATATCGACCATATCTCCATTTTTTTTGACAAATTCGTATTCAATATCTCGGCAATAACCGTGCTCAAAGAAAAACTCTAGAACTCCAACCGCTTTTTTTTGGCTATCCTCAGAGAGAAACTCCGTAGAACGACGACCAATAACCTCTGACTCTTCATAACCTAGGGTTTTCAACCAAAGTGTGCTGACGTATTCAATACAGCCGTTTTTATCAATTGAGTGCATCATTACGGGGATGTCGCGATAGAGATTGAAATAATCCGATGAACGGTCGTCTGTTGCCATGTACTTTTTTTTACCGAGTTTATTAGAAAAAACCTACACAAATATGCAATGCTCGCGCAAAAATTTTAGCCTAAACATTCCTTAAACCAAACCAATTTCGAACTGAATAATTCATATCTATCCATAAAGTATGAAATCTTTACCCTACCGAAAGTTCTCAAAGAGTCCCAGTTGACCCTGTAGACGCTATGTGTCAAACAGCCTCTATAAAACTTAATTCACACTAATGAGGTTATTTATGAACGTTCGAGATCTATTACTTGGACTAGCGGTTTCAGGAGCTATCTTTTCAGAATCGACTCAAGCTCTAGCAAATACTTGTGAAACTCAGTTTAGTTCCATGTACGCCCAAGCTGAATTCTATAACGAAACAATTAATATTGCTGGTACCAAAATCAAGATTGGTCAGTTCAAAAGCTATCTCAGTGGTACCGAGCTCAAAGCTCTTCACAGAGAAACAGTGAGCGATTGGGAAAACAGTGTTTTCACGG
>JAUHWN010000115.1 GCA_030424665.1 Bdellovibrionia bacterium
GGTTTGATCCAGGTCGGTTTTTTTGTAGATTCCCTCGCGTGCGCGGTTAACCGACATTTTATCAACATCGATACCAAGAATTTCGAAATCGATAGGGTTACCGAGTGCCGCGAGTTGGTGATAAAGAACCATGGCAAGACTATAGGCTTCTTGGCCGTAACTGCAGGCTGCGCACAAAACTCGAAGTCGCCGCCCACCACGAGATCGAATTTCACTGACTAAGCGTGGGAGTTCTCGCTCTAATATTTCAAAGTGAACTGGTTCGCGGTAAAAGAAGGTATGGTGGGTAGTAAGAAGAGCCACCAATTCGTCAAATTCATTTTGCCAATTGTTCTCGAGGTAGACAAAGTATTCATCTGGGTGATTCATTCTCAATTGAATAAGACGTGACTGCAGTCGGCTTTCGACCATAGAAATCGATTTTTCATTGAGAGTAATTCCAATTTCTTGACCTATAGTTCGAATGACATAGTCTACAAGTACCTTGAATTGCTCTTTTGTCTCAGCTTGCGAATCAAACAAGATAGTCCTCACTCAACTAAAATAAGCATTCTTTTTTATCGGATTAATGATAAAACAGGTTCAGTCTTTTTAGAGGGCTCATTCTTCAAATGCTTTTTATTTTAAGCTGGTGAAACATTTAAGCTTTCTTAGCAAAATTCTAACTCGACCTTCCGATAGGGAGGTGTAAGGGAGAAAAAATGGCCGAAAAGAATCGTCTTATTTTGGTACTAGATGATGATCCGACTATTTCAGTAATAGTTCGAGGCATTTTACAATCCCATCCCTTTAATATGCGTTTTGTTTCGAATATTGAAAGAGCTAAAGAGGCTCTCAAATCAGATAATTTTGATATCTTCTTGACGGATATTCATTTGCCCGATGGCAGTTCATTGGATCATCTCGAAGATTACTTTTTAATTAATCCTGATCTTAAGATCATTGTGATGACTAAGTTTAACAACGAAATTGTAACCGACTTAGCTTGGAAAAAGGGTGCAATCGAGTTTTTAGAAAAGCCTATTCAAGAGAGCCACCTTTTAAATGCCCTGAATTTGAGCCTCAATCAAGAGTCCCTCAACTTAGAGCAGCGGCAGCTGACGTCGCAGTTATTTCACTATGTCCACGATAGAGATATTCCCTTTTTTGACGCTAAAAGATTGATGAAAAATTTGGGAGAGGATGTCAGTTTATGCCGTCTTGCCCTTGAGAGTTTTTTGCAAAACATGGAGCTCAGCCAGGGAGAGATTTTAGAGGCTGTAACGAATAGTGATGATAAGAAGTCTCTGGATGTTATACACCGATACCGGGGGGCCTCAGAAACAGTTACAGCATTTCAAATTGCCAATGCTCTGAGGCAAATGAAAAAAACAATTGATGGCGGTGGAGTCCTCACCGAGTTCGACTGTTTAGAACTCAATAGGATTGGTCAAAAAACGACAGAAGAGATTAAAAAGTGGATCGATTCAGAGGCCGATGAAAAGGCTCAGCTTAATTCTTAACCACCAACAAAATGTCTCAGTAGAGCGGCTCCGACAGAAAGTCCAAGGGGACCTCCAGCCAAAAGAGAAATCCAGAAGCCCAGTAGAGCTCCAAAACCAACAAGAATTCTAAGAAGTGTAATTGCCATAGTGTTTCTCCAAAAACTGATTCTTATTTCAATCATGAAAGACTGAGTATTTCAAGATTTCATCATTCTCCGCGGAAATTTAATGATCACAATTCCCCATAAAATGAGTGCCAAGGACATGAGCTGCCCCATTGATAAAAACCAAAGTACAAAACCAAGCTGTGGATCAGGGGCCCTAAAGAACTCTACGAAAAACCTTAACGCACCATAGCCGATCAAGAAATAGGCCGAGGAGCGACCCGGGGCTCTTATCAGTTGGTGCCGGAAAAGATAAAGGATCGCAAAAAGTAAAGGTCCTTCTAGAAAGGCCTCATAAAGTTGCGAAGGGTGTCTGGGCACATTGTCGACCTTTGGAAAGACAATAGCCCAAGGGAGTTCACTCGGTCGACCGACGAGTTCACCATTAATGAAATTTCCCATTCTGCCTAAAAATAGAGCAGTTGGTAGGCTGTAGACTAAAAGATCGAAAAAGGGCCAAGAACTCTTCTTCTTAAATTTTGAATAGATTTGATTGCCGAGAAATCCACCGATGAGGGCGCCGTGGAAACTCATGCCGCCAGTCCAAATCTGAAAGATATATTCTGGGTGATTCCAATAGGCTTCAAAATTGTAGAAGAGGATGTAGGTGAGTCGAGAACCGATGAGAAGGCTTAACCAGCCAATGAGAAATCGATCAATGAGTTCGTTGCGACTGACGACTTCAAATTTCTGGTTGAGCTTAAGACAGAGAAGGAATACTCCAAAAAAGCTCAGGGGGTAGAAAAGCCAATACCAAGAGAGATAAAAATCACCGATTTGCACAGCAATGGGGTTAATATCGTGAACGTAAAAGTCGCTAATCATCACATAAGGGGCACATAGGAGTTCGGTTTAATACTCTTGAGATTCTGTCGCCCCCCTCCATTTTTTACCAAATTGAAATTCATTTTGATATTATTGGCCTGATTGCGGTCGGCCAGAACTTTAAAAACATTTAGTATTGGGAAAATGAGTATTGATCGATCCCGAGCCGCGCAGGCAAAGCCCTCGAAGCCATCTTTATAGCTCAAGTGAACCCATTCCCACTTAAGGCTTTCACAATATTCAGCGCCCAGCATAACTCCCAAGGGGAATGCTTGTTGTTCGGCCTCGTCTTGGGAAAGCTTGCCTTTATATTGTGTGACATAGGCCGCAACCAGCTCGAGCCGATTTGAAATTCGCCCGTCATGTCGTTCCATGCGGTCTTCGCCTATGAGTTGGATTGCTTGATCGTGGAGATCTCGAAGCTCTTGGCGCTCGTCTTTTGTTAAGGCTTTTTCTTTTGGCTTGTCTGACACGGAGGCTCCTTCCCCAGTTTATGCTTATGTTAGCGAAATATTTTATTTGGCACAATTCATCCCGATTAAGAAACATAATAGTTTTTTTTGATGCTCTTGCAGTATCAATTCGCTAAGCTGAGGATATGACTAAAAATATATCAGATCTTCCGTTTTCAGAAAGTGGTGAGGAGCTATTGAAGCTTCTTGAGAAGCGTATCGTCTTTATGGATGGGGCCATGGGCACCATGATTCAGGGTTATCGCCTTGGAGAAGAAGACTTTCGAAATGACGAGCTAGCCTCTATTGAGTCCGATTTAAAGGGGAATAATGAGCTACTCAGCATTACTCGACCGGATATCATCGAAAAAATTCACAGGGATTTTATTGAGGCCGGAGCCGATATTATCGAGACCAATACATTTAATGCGAACTCGGTTTCTCAGGCTGACTATGGCTTAGAATCCTGGGTGGTACGAATTAATGAAGAGTCGGCACGCCTGGCGCGTAAAGTCGCCGACGACTACGAAAAAGAGAATGGGCGCAAAGTTTTTGTCGCTGGAGCCCTAGGGCCAACAAATAGAACGGCCTCTTGGCCACCGAAAATCGAAGATCCAGCCTTTAGAGCAATCACTTTCGATCAGCTGGTTGACGCCTACTTCGAGCAGGCCGAGGCTCTGGTGCGATCGGGTGTTGACGCTTTGTTGCCGGAAACAACTTTTGATACTCTCAACTTAAAGGCCGCCATTTTTGCCTGTCATAAATTGTTTAGAAAAATTGGCTACCGATTGCCGATCCACTTGTCGTTAACAATTTCTGATAATTCAGGAAGAACCCTAACCGGGCAGACCATGGAGGCGGCTTGGGTTTCGGTGCGCCATGCTGGCGCAACAAGTATTGGCATTAACTGTGCCATGGGGGCTGCCGCCCTAAGGCCTTATATGGAAGTCCTTTCGGATAAAGCCGATATCTATACATCTTGTTATCCAAATGCCGGTCTCCCCAATCCATTGAGTGAAACGGGTTACGATGAAACACCTGAAGTTACCGCGGCAGCGCTTCAGGACTTTGCCGAAGCTGGTTTTATCAACATTGTTGGAGGTTGTTGCGGGACGACTCCCGATCATATTCGTAAAGTTGTTGAAACATTAAAATCTTATCCTCCAAGGGAAGTCCCTAGCTTTGAAAACTATTTCAGTGCCGCAGGATTTACCCCACTGTACGACAACCTTAAAGGTGAAAAAACGTTTCTTATTGTCGGCGAACGAACCAATGTCACGGGCTCGCCAAAATTCTCCCGACTGGTTAAAGAAGGGGATTTCGAGTCGGCCTTGAAGATCGCAAGACAGCAAGTTGAAAACGGCGCTAATATCATTGATGTTAATTTTGATGAGGGCTTACTCGACAGTGAGGCCTGCATGACCCGTTTTTTGAATATGACGGGACCAGATCCTGATATTGCCAATGTGCCGGTGATGATCGATAGCTCAAAGTGGTCGGTGATCGAGGCTGGATTAAAAGTGACCCAAGGAAAATCAATTATTAACTCGATCTCTCTTAAGGAGGGAGAAGAGGACTTCTTAGAAAAAGCTCGCTTGGCCATGAGTTATGGTGCGGCTGTTGTGGTTATGGCTTTTGATGAAAAAGGTCAGGCTGCCACTAAAGAAGATAAAGTTCGAATTTGTAAAAGAGCATACGATTTATTGGTCGACAAGGCGGGGATGAATCCCGCAGACATTATTTTTGATCCTAATATCCTGACCGTGGCGACAGGTATTGAAGAGCATAATAATTATGCAGTGGACTTTATTGAAGCGGTTAGAGAAATCAAAAAAGTTTGTCCGTACGCTTTAACCAGTGGGGGATTGAGTAATATTTCTTTTTCTTTCAGAGGAAACAACGTTGTTCGAGAAGCCATGCACTCAGCCTTTCTCTACCACGCTCGAAAAGCTGGTTTAGATATGGCCATTGTTAATGCCGGAATGTTAGCGGTCTATGAAGAAATTGAACCAAAACTTCTCGAGCTTGTTGAGGACGTGTTGCTGAACAGAAAGCCGGATGCTACCGACCAATTGCTTGATTACGCCGAAGAGATTAAGGGGACGAAATCGAAATCAAAAGGAAAGACCGCGGATTTGAGTTGGCGTAAAAAAGAGTTGGGAGAGCGGATCTCATACTCTTTGGTTAAGGGAATCGTTGACTATATTGAAGAAGATGTTGAAGAGGCTCGGAAAGAGTTGAAGATTCCTCTAAGGGTCATAGAAGGACCATTGATGGACGGAATGAAGGTCGTGGGCCAATTGTTTGGAGAAGGAAAAATGTTTCTCCCACAAGTCGTAAAGTCTGCCCACGTGATGAGAAAAGCGGTAGCTTACCTGACTCCGTTTATGGAAAAAGAAATGGAAGGGAAGAAGGCCGATCTAAAAACCATTGTCATCGCAACCGTAAAAGGTGATGTCCATGATATTGGAAAGAATATTGTGAGTGTTGTACTTCGTTGTAACGGGTACAACGTCATTGATCTTGGAGTCATGGTCCCTGTTGATAAAATCATAGAAGTGGCTAAAGAGCAAAATGCTATCATCGTGGGTATGAGTGGTCTGATTACTCCGTCTTTAGATGAAATGATTCACAATGTGAAAGAGTTCGATAGGCAGGGGCTGAACCTCCCGATTTTAGTTGGCGGAGCAACTACCAGTCGCCTACACACGGCTTTAAAAATTGCCTCGGAGACGGATCAGTTAGTGAGTCACGTCGGTGATGCCTCCCTTGTTGTGGGAGTTTGTAACTCCATTCTCTCTAAAGAAAAGGGAGCCGCCTTCATTGCGGAGGTTAAAAACTCCTATAAGAAGTTGAGGGAACAGCATCTTGAAAATAGAGAAAAAAGAGCCCCTCTGCTATCGATTAAGCAAAGTCGAAAGAAGAAATTTGTATGGTCGGAAGCGGACAAGGCCACTCCAAAATATTTTGGGTTACAGCACTTCGACAACCTGTCACTTGAAGAGGTTGTTGAGTTTATTGATTGGTCCCCTTTGTTTTGGACCTGGGAACTCAAAGGAATGTTTCCGAAGATTCTCGAGCATCCAAAATTTGGAGAGCAGGCCACAGAGCTCTACAAGGATGCTCAGAAGTTTTTAAAGAAAATCATCAAGGAGGAACGTTTTAATCCCCAAGCTCTAGTGCGTTTTTGGAAAGCCCAGAGTGAAGGTGATGATGTTCTTATTTACGATGAAGAGGAAAATTACCTAGAGCGTTTTTGTTTCTTGCGACAGCAAAAACAAAAAACCAAAACAGAGACGCCGCAGTACTGCCTTAGTGATTTTGTTGCTCCTAAAGAATCGGGCCAGTTCGATACCATGGGTGCTTTTGTTGTTTCAATGGGACATGAAGTAGAAGACTACGCAGCTCAATTTGAAAAACAAGGCGATGACTATTCGTCGATCATGATTAAGGCCCTTGGTGACAGGTTTGCTGAAGCGCTGGCTGAATATATGCATAAAATTATTCGCGATCAGGCGGGGTATGGAAGAGAAGAAAACCTGAGTGTTGATGATATTATAGCTGAGCATTATCGAGGAATTCGACCTGCTCCGGGGTATCCCGCTTGTCCAGATCATACTGAGAAAGCAAAGATATGGGAGCAATTGGGGGTTGAGAGCAAACTTTCAGTGACCCTGACCGAGAACTTTGCAATGAACCCTCCAAGTTCTGTGTCCGGGTATTACTTTCATCACCCTAGGGCTAAGTACTTCCATGTAGGTAAGCTAGGTAGAGATCAGATTGAGGATTACGCCGCTCGTAAGAAAATGCCTCTTTCTGAAGTAGAGAGATGGTTGGCTCCAAACCTGGACTATGATCCGAGTGAACCTCAATCAAAAAATAAAAAGAACCTAAAGGAGACGAATGGCTCAGTCTGATTGGTCTCAGCTGTTCAGTGAACTTTCACTAAGTCTTTCGGCTGAAGAGGAGAGAGCTTGGGATCAAGCATTGAAGCACGTGCGCCGATCTCACTCTGAAAAAAGCCTTTCGGACGAAAGTATTTTTCATTTAGCAAAGGCTTCGCCCAGCATCGAAGTCTTTTTGAAGGTTGCACAATTGATTTTTATCAGTGGTCGTAGTCATCCCCACAAACGACCGGGCATGGAAATTCTATTAGATTATGTGGATAACTCTGATTATTCGTTGGAAGACTGGATACTAGCCCATGAAATTATTGATTCATGGCTTGAAGAGAGAGGTTTGAAAGCGGAGTTTTTAATCAAGTTAGGTTATTTACAGTGCTGTGCACTCTCTCAGGAGTCTAGTGATATTTTGCGCACACTCCAGAGCATCAGCCAAGAAATGCTCGAAAATCATGGTTTTGAATTGGCCGAGAAAAAGAGTGATGAAGGTCCTGTGTAAAAAAAATTGAAGCATAATACTCTTGAGTAAAATTGCAGAACTTCTCCTTGATGTTATTTCTGCGACCTATAAAGTAAAAGAGTCGCAAGTATTCATGGAGGAAAAATGACTTTGCAATCTGAATTCCGCTCCGGAATTTCCCGTTCTTTTTTACTTTTTATCACCTCATTTTTACTAGTCGTTTCAATTTCGTGCCAGAAGAAAGATTCGGGTGGGTCGGACCTAAGCGATAAGTCTGACTCTGTTGTCGATTTATCTGATCAAGAAGCCGGCGAAAAAATTCTCATTGAAGAAAGTGCGACTGATAAGTCATTAAAAGAGACGAACGATGGAGATATCGCATATCTCGGCGAAGTTAAATTTGATTTGTTAAAGGTCTACGATAGTCAAATTACTGGATTGTCCATTGAATTTAAGTCGGGCTTGGCATCGAAGCCAACGGCTCGCTCAGAAGAGCTGTCATCATCAATTAAGATCGAGCCCGCAATTGCCTTTAGCGCTCGATGGAACGATCATAAAACTCTTGTTATCGACTTTGAGAAAACACCAGATTCTAAGACGATTTATGAAATCAATGTTGAGAAGCTCCCCCTTGGTGATGGTAAAAGCTTGGTTCTAACAAAAGAGTCTGGAAAAGGTTGGAAGTTTGAAACTCCAGGAACTAGCTTTCTTGCATCAAGTGTTATTTTTTACCGTCCTTTTTATCGCGCACGACTGCGATTAAAGTGGAATGCTGTTGTTAATTTGGATGCTATAAAAAAAGAAATTCAGGTCGAGCGTCTCGATCAACCCAACCAAAAGCAAGAGTACAATGTTAAGCTCGACAAAAATGATCCGACTGCTGTCGTTGTCGAAGTTTCTTCGTTAAAAGATTTTTTAAAAGGGCGAATGGCCATCGGTATTGGGCCTGGAGCTGGGGAGTTTGCTCTTCCTAAAACCTTTTTTGACCTCGAAAGTGCTGATGAGCTAAAAATTTGGCAGCCGAAAGCAATTTCGGGAACAAGTAATTTTAAGGTTTCATTTCGCTGTCGCCTAGAAGGCTTTAAGAAAGAGAGGTATTGGAATCCCGATCCCCCCTGTCGAGTAAGTAGTGATACAAAGTCCTTGATCTCTGTAGAGCCAGCTGTTCCCTTTACAGTTCTAGCACGTTCTGGAATGTTTGTGATGACAGGAGATTTTAAACCCCAAACAGAGTATAAGTTCAGATTTGGAACGGGTCTTCGCGTTGGTAAAAATCACATTCTCCCTGAAGATAAAGAGTTTACTGTCGCTACTGGGGACCTGAAAAAATCTTTTACAGTAAACAATGAAGGGCGATACTTTCCGTTCATTGATGACATGAAAGTCAGCTATAAAGCGGTTAATGCGGCGAAAGTCAATCTTAGTTTATGGCAGGTTTACAAGCAGAATATAATCTTTTGGTTGGCTAAAGGGGGCACTCATAATGATGTCGATACGACTGTGGCCGATGTTATCTACCGAAAAGAGATAGCTTTACCAAATACGAAGAATAAAGAGTATAATGGGCGAGTCGACCTCAGCCAATTTCAACCGAAAGGAACCGGAGTCTACCAGGTCTACGCGACTGGTGATTTTGATACCAGTAGTTCGACGTTTATAGTGACAGATATCGCCCCGGTCATTAAAAAAACAGACTCTGGGTATATGATTTGGACTCGATCGTTAAATACCCTAGAAGCTAAACCGAATGTAAAAGTTTCTTTGTACACAAAATCAAATCGAGAGATTTCCTCTTGTGTCACGCGAGGCCCTGATGCGAGCTGTGAAGTGACTTCGCAGAACGAAGATGGACTGAGTCCATTTGCCTTTATTTTCACTCAAGAAAATGACCTTTCGTTTGCGAAAATAGATGAGCTAGGAATACCCCATGATCAAATTCATGCAGGAACTCGAAGTTATCAGAGTGCGGATCAGCCAATCGAATCTTTCGTTTATGGATCGCGAAAATCTTACCGGCCCGGAGAGACGGTTGAGCTTTCTGCCATCGTTCAATCAGTCGATCATAATGCGGTAAGTGATACTGCCCTCAGGTGGGTCGTTCAAAATCCTAAGGGAAAGATCGTTAGTGAAATTACCAAGAAAACATCAGAATATGGCTTGGTCGATCATGAGTACCAAACCAATCAAAGTTCTCCGACGGGAAAATATACCGCCATGACTTATCTCGGGAAAGAAAAAGTGGGGCAATACGAATTTCTCGTAGAAGAGTTTGTACCCGAGAGACTTTCTGTTCGAGTGGATTCAAAGAAAGATGTTATCAAGTTCAATGAGAGAACCCAGTTAGAAATCAAGGCACGTTATCTTTTTGGCGGAGATGTCTCAGGTGGGAATTACAAATTAATGTGTCAGGTGCGACCGGCTTTCACCAAGGTTCCTAAGAACCCAGAGTACGTAGTAGGTCCTTTTAAAAGAAAGGAACTAAAGGTTGATTTTTCTAAGCAAGATGGAAAGCTCAATAAAGAGGGAATAGCAAAAGCCTATTGTGACCCTTCGAGTTTTGATCTCGACAGTCAGGTTTGGCGTTTGAATATGAACGCAAGCGTTAGTGAAGCGGGAAGTGGTCGTTTCACTAAGAATTCCAAATCGATACTCATCGCCGATACCAACGACATTTTGGGGGTTAAACTTCTCAATCAAGATAAAGATATTAGCTTTGAAGTTCAAAGTTTTGATCTTGAAGGGAATAAAATTAACAAGAACGAAAAGGTGATCGTAAAAGTTTATCGGATTCGCTATGAATGGTATTACGAAAGTAGTTACTATTCGGATAATTGGCGAAAGGAAGAAATCTTTCTTGAGGAGCATGCAAAGACTGTTGCTTTAAAAGAAGGGCGCTTAAAGATGACGCTTCCACTAAGTAGTCGATGGTCAGATTATATGGTTCAAGTTTCCAGTCTCGATTCTAAACGACTCAGTCAATTGAAAACTGGATGGAATAGCGAGGGAACTCGGCAGGGAGAGTTGTTTTCTCCGACTTCTCCAATATATTTGCCAGTCAAGCCATCTAAAAAATCCGTATCTCCTGGAGAGAAATTACAGGCAAGCTTTAGTGCACCTTTTTCGGGGTGGGCCCATGTTACAATTGAGTCTAACAAAGTTCACTCTAGTCAGTGGATCGAAGTTAAGAAAGGACCCAATAAGGTCGATATTTCCTCTCCCGAAAATGTCCCGAATTTTTATATTTCCGTCATGGTTGTTAAAAAGCCTATTGACGCAGAAGGGAGATTTCTTCTCAGTCGCGCTTGGGGATCCCAGTCGGTAAGTGTTCTGCCAAAATCTAACATCCTCGAAGTGAATATTGCTCGCCCCGAGACTATTACGAGTAATTCTGAGTTGGTCATCAATGTGTCAAATCAGCAAAAGGAAGAAGCTGAGTACAGTATAGCCGTTGTTGACGAGGGGATTCACCAGTTAACTCGATATACAACGCCATCACCTATTGGTCATTTCTTTCAACCTCGACAATTGGGTGTAAATCTATTTGAAGGTTTTGGCTGGACGTTTTCGCGAGATAGAGTGCAGTCACAAAAAGTGGGTGGTGATGCCGCTCTCGCGCAACCGAATAGTCCGTCGATGCCTGTTCGTTTGGTCAGTTTTTGGAAGGCTCGAGTTAAATCGGACTCCAGTGGTCGAGCTCAGCTGAAGGTCAGAATCCCTCAGTTTCAGGGCAAACTTCGAGTTGTTGTGGTTGGTGCCACAGATACTCGAGTTGGTTCACAGTCTGAGTTTATTACTGTAAAAGACCCTCTGATTCTTCAGACAACTCTTCCTCGATTTTTGTCGTCTGGTGATCGGTTTGAAATTCCGGTCTTTTTGGTCAATGGCTCTGAGAAAGAACAAAAAGCTAATGTTGAGTTAAAAACCTCTAAGAATATTAAGCTTGCGACAAATCGATTGAGTAAAACGCTCAAGCCAGGGGAGTCCACGAATCTTATTTTTGCAGCTCAAGTGGAGAGCTTCTCTGGTCGAGCAAAGTTTAGCATCAAGGCTTCGTCTCAAATACATGAAGCGATAGATGATTTCGACATCCCCATACATCCCTCGACGCCGAAATTAACTATCGTGAAGTCGATCCGTGAGAAGTCAAAATTTAGTTTGGCGAGCTTAATTCCACCTTCTTTGCGTGATGATGGTTTGTCAGCCAGTATTACTCTAGCAAGTCTTCCTCATCTAGACAAAATGTCGAAGGTTGAGGGACTTGTAAGATACCCCTACGGATGTGTCGAGCAAACGACATCGAGTACTTTGCCTCTGCTCTTTGTTCGCAACCTCCTTGAGTTTATTTATGACAAAGGTGAAGTCGACCCGGGAATTGACGACATGGTGAATGCGGGACTTTCTCGTTTGGCGAGTATGCAAACTCCCGATGGCGGTCTCGGTTATTGGCCAGGGGCTACAAATTCTCACTTTTGGGGAACTGCCTACGCAAGCATGTTGATCCTTGAAGCCAAAAAGGCCGGTTACAAGGTCAGTCAGAGTTTTTTTGAGGGTGTGGTCAATTACCTCCATCAAGGTCTTTTGGAGAAAAGGCACGAGAATGACAGATACAGTCACTATTCTCAGAGTCTTCCGCTAGTGCTTTACGTATTAGCTTCGGTTAATAAAAACGTCGATAATTTGATTAAGTCCTTAATCAATAACCCGAAAGACTGGGGACACCTCAAGCAAGAGTCCTTGGTATTGCTCGGGGCAGCCGCTAAGATAAGAAATTTGTCGGCTCGGTATCAGAACACGGTCAAACTAGTATCCATGGACATGGGAAAGTATCAAAACTTTAGAGATGAGTCAGTGACCTTTTGGGCGCCGTTGAGATCCCTGGGACTCATCCTAAGTGTCCTTATGGATAACAATCCTAATTCTGCTCAGATTGATGATCTCGTCAATAAAGTTGCCGCTGGTCTTGGTGAAATGAGTTACTTGCATTCGCAAAGTGCCGCGTGGGCAATAATGGGTCTTGGTAAATATCTACAAAATAAGAAAAAGGCAAATCTATCTAAGGTAGAACTTCTATTTGCTGGAAAGGCGAAAAAGATTTCAGAAAAATCTGAGTACGCTCACAAATATGAATTGAGTTCGAATGAAATTAAAAAAGGTCAATTCAGTGTTAAGGGAGAGATTGATAGCCTGCCGAGTGCTTTAGCTCGTTTTACTGGCTACTCAAAACTTTGGCCCAAGCCCAATGTGACAGCGCCTGTTTTAATATCTCGAAAGTATTACAATTTTAGAGGAGAGCCGGTAAACTTGAATAGTATCCAGCAGGGTGAACTGATTATTGTACAGAACCAGCTCACAAAAAATATTCGAGAAGAGATAAAGAATTTCGCATACGTAGATCGTCTCCCTGCGGGCTTTGAGATTGAAAATCCAAGGTTATCGAATACAGCGGAACTGCCCGAGTGGATTAAGAACACCAAGAAACTCGAGACCGATTATGTTGATATTCGAGATGATCGAATTGCCGTGTTCGGAAACCTCGATAGTGGCTGGAGATCAAAATCATCTATTTACTCTCATTTTTATATCGTAAGGGCGGTGACTTCAGGACAGTTTACTGTACCTCCCGCTAAGTTTGAGCAGATGTATAAACCAGAAAACTTTCAAGTTTCAGATAAGATCTCTGTGACTATTAAATCTAATTAGGATCAATGCTTAAGAATCGCTTTTTAAAGTACTCTTTGTATTCAATTTTAGGAGGAGTTTCCATACTCCTCCTCAGTTTGATTCTTGTAGAAGTTCCCGATCGACTGCACAAGCCACCCTCTAAAATCATCTATGATCGCAATCATTACCCATTAAGAATTAGTCTTTCAAAGGACGATAAGTGGCGGATTCAAACCCAACTAGAGAGCCTTCCTGAGTTTTATGTTAAAGGAATCCTATGCCTTGAAGATCAGAGGTTTTATAGCCACGTTGGTATCGATGGTTTGTCTCTAGGTCGAGCGATTTACCAAAACCTCAAACACAGGAGGGTTGTTTCAGGAGCTTCAACCATATCTATGCAACTAGCGAGGCTACTGCAGCCCAAGCCGAGGACTCTATCGAATAAATTGATCGAAGGACTACAAGCTTTGAAGCTAGAGCTTTTATACTCCAAAAAGGAGATATTGGAGGCCTATTTAAATTTTGCTCCCTACGGTTCGAATTTAGAGGGAGTTGAGTCGGCTGCAGTCATACTTTATGGCCTTCGACCAAAGGATCTTAATATTCGTCAGATGGCGAGTCTCGCCTTGCTTCCGCAAAACCCCCATCGTTTGAGGTCATTATCTAGAAAAGCTTGGGATAAAAAGGTTCAACAAATTTATGAGCGTTGGGAATCCTGTGGGTTGATGAGTCCAGGGCAAAAAAAAGATGCTCTCAGCTTGAAGCATGAGTCATTTAAAAACTTCCGCTATTCTGATGCCTATCACCTTACCAGAAGTTTGTTTGTAGACTATCCAGAGAAAAACCGATTTCATACGACGATCAATCGCACTTTGCAGAGAGATTTGGAGTCTTTTGTTAAACAGATTGAGGAATCTCACAATAAACTGGGCATCAATAATATAGGCC
Organism: Bdellovibrionia bacterium; assembly: GCA_030424665.1. Lineage (GTDB taxonomy): Bacteria > Bdellovibrionota > Bdellovibrionia > Bdellovibrionales > JAGQZY01 > JAUHWN01. The sequence goes on from JAUHWN010000115.1 coordinate 13,897, forward strand.
TTCTCGTTGTAGAAAATGAAAACTCCGAAGTCGTAGCTGAAGTTGGAAATTTCGACTATCTAGAAAAGTCCAGAGGACAGAGCTTTAATTCGGTTCGAATTCCGAGATCCACCGGCTCCACTTTAAAACCTTTCTTGTATTCATGGCTTATTGGTCAGTCTTACTTTTTGCCCGAATCACTTGTCGAAGACGTGCCCCTTTTTTACAAGGATTATATTCCGTCAAATTTTGATGGTGGATTTAGGGGGCTAGTTAGCTTAAAGAAGTCCTTAGCCCTTTCTCTAAACATTCCCTTCATATCGAGTCTCGATGGCGAGCGACTTCAACAGTTTCTTTCTTTTTTGCGAGTCGCAGGAATTTCTGAGTCCATTGATCGACAAGAAGTTGGCCTTTCAATGATCGTTGGAGGCATAGAATTGAGTTTGTTCGAACTCGTGCAAATGTTCCACAGTTTTACCCGTCTTGGTCAGTTTAGAGAGGTCAGTGTAATAAAGAATCTCGAAAAGCCAGACGTACAGTGGATGAACCCGGGGG
>JAUHWN010000247.1 GCA_030424665.1 Bdellovibrionia bacterium
CGGCATTCAACTGACCAGTTTTAGGAGAAACAGTGGCGCAGTGATTAGCATGAACCTGTATTGTTGGGTTACGGAATACTAAGAACACCTTAATTTGGCCTATGAATTGCACTTTTATAGGCCAAATTAGAAAACTAAAAACTGGCTTTTTTATGAATTATTTCAGATATCTAAACAGAATCTTACTATTGAGAATTTCAATTATAATTCTAGTTTCGGTCTTCAGCGCCAGTTGTGCAGAACGTAAATCTGGCAGCACGGGTCTCATAAAGTTCGACCATAGTGGTGGAGGCGGAATGGACTCCGGGGGCGGCAATGGCTACGCCTCCGACTTTATTCATAGATTGAATTTACAGGCCGACCAAATCTTGCGCCTCGATTCAGAATGTACTTCAGAGCTGAGAGTTGATGCTGAAAAAATTCGCGAGAGTTTAAGTTTGATAAATGTCGAAACTACAGACGATGATCTCATGGTAGATGGTTCAATAGTAGATGCGATTAATTTTCCATCAAAATTACTCATTAAACTAAACACAAAAGCATGGAACTCCTATGTGGAGGTTCAACAAGAACGACTCATGGATCAGCTTGCGCTTCATGAATTACTATCTGTAACAGGACACTCTGATCAAAATTATAATTTGAGTAGAACCTTAAGCGCACTTTTTCAAGAGCCAAACTGCCTACGTTTTGTAACAGCAACTCAATCAATCCCTATAGAAATTGACATCAAGTGGAGCTCACAAGGGGCAATTCCCAGACCTAGAACGGAAACTTCAGGTATAGTAATGGGAGATGATTTCTATTTTATCGGTGGACGGAGTTCAATCCCTCTTAAGATTGCTGACAAGTTTAACTTTAAAACAAGGGAATGGACCGCTCTTGCTCCGATGGAATCATCTAGAGTTGCCCCACTACTATTAACTCACCAAAAGAACCTTTATGCCATTGGGGGAGAGTACTTATCACCAATCAATCAGGATATATCTGATATCGAAGCCAAAGGTATCAGCGCTGAAAAATACAATACGACATCCGACCAGTGGACAAAATTGCCATCAATCGAATTGTCAGATAAATTTATCGAAAATCTTTATAATCTTCAATTGAACAACTTACTCGATTTCCGGGACTCTTCATTTCTTTCCATAAACTCAGTTCAAACTTCAGAAAAATTTCTAACTATCGCCGTCGGAATCAGTGGGAGTCCTCCCTATACCGAGTGCTTCGATCTCGCTGAAAACAAATGGGTACCATCAAGATATTGCATAGAAGATTCTCCGGCCCAAAGACAAGTAGAGTTTCTCAAGGTAGAGAATAAAGAATACGCACTAGGAATTAATAGTATTTTATCAGACTATCTTAGTGTATCGCTATATCAGAACTATTCTCAAAACAGTGGTGGTTGGGTTCAAACACCTGCGCCATTGAAGCCAGTAAGTCACGCACGAGGACTTGTTAATGGTGATTTAATAATGCTTTTTGGTGGAACGAATCCAATCGAAAGCCATTTGACGACATTCCAAGACTCTTCCGAAATCGATGGCTTAGAGAATACAGTAAAATCGCAAACAGTCTCAACTGTTCAAGCTTACGATACGAAAGAATCTCAATGGTTAATGGCAACTCCCTTTAAAATGCCTAGAAAAAGACCTAATGCCATCATTTACGATAATAATATCTATTTATTCGGAGGCGAAGGTGATTCAGGAGAACCCATTCGAACCTTCGAGATGGGGAAGATAATTAGTGATTGAACCATTTCACTTTAACTCAGAAGATATCTGTATATCATAATCGACCTGAAGATAAGGGTGATCGCTTAAGGTCTTCTTGCGATACTTAAAATGACCATACTCCATATACTTAGGGTAAATGAGAACGTCAGTGCTTGTGCGCGAGATAAACTGGTGATCAAGGAGCGAACCTAAGATCCACTCTCGTGGATTATTACTTCCCCATCGACAGACTCGGCTTCCGATTTCGTCACACAGAATTCCCGCGTGACTCATTCTAGACTTTTCAATGAAATCAGAAAAGGAGTCGGCTGAGTTTCGAAAATTAAAGTCTCCACCGTAAACCTGCATAAAGGAATACTTTTCAGACCGAACTCTACGCACATAATCTTCTGAATCGGAATTCTGTTGGATTTTGACCGCATCATAGGCAGATCCCGCTTGGTAGTGGGTATTAAAGATATCGATTGTATGTTCCACTCCCGGCAGTTGAATCTGGGCGTAGAGAATTCCTTTATTGGCCAAACAATCGGTTCCTCGACATTTAAAAAAAGCTTTTCTGCCTCTCCGCCGAATCGGATACTTTGACAATATTACAAGCCCTGAATCCACGATACCGGGAATATGAAAAAGGTAAGCAAATGCAGCTTCCGCTACATTTTTGACCCGGGCCTGTGGACCTTGCACAAAATAGGGATAGGGAGAGTTTTTTAGGAGATAGAGAAGTGGCGAATTATCCATAATTGGAATATCACTGGCAAAAGCCTCTTGGAGAAGCAATACATCTGGCAGTTCATTTTCTTGATGGAGTAGATCGAGAATTTCAGTGAGCTTGTAGAAGCGTTCAAATATTGTTTGCGACCAGTAAGTATTATCTGGACACCTTTTAATTTTAAATTTTTTAAATATTTTTGGATACTTTTCTTTATCAATACAGGGAATCCCGTGCATATTGAGAGTCATAACTCGAAAATTCAATCGCGTATCTGTCTTTGCATTCACCGAAAGAAACACTAAAAAAACAAAGGCTAGTAAAACCTTTTTCATTCTTCCCCCTAAAAATCAGAAACTGAAATTTAGCAGGCAAAAAGTATTATG
>JAUHWN010000116.1 GCA_030424665.1 Bdellovibrionia bacterium
AGATGCCCAGCGCCCTCACCTTGCAGGTTGGTGGCAAAATAATATTACAAGTGAACGCTTTCCCAATTGGGATCGATGTGTAGCGACCAACGATAGTGGAGAAGTCCAATGGGATAGTCGCGATGGCTCCGCTCTTCTTTACCCCCAGTTTTTAGATAGTCCGAGGGCTGGTGACGATGAAGGTGATGAGCCTGTAGCAGCAGAAGAATCAACTGAAGTCGCCGAACCCACCGATGACGGTCCTTCCGATTTGCAAACTGATTGCGATGCTCTCAGGGCTTTCTTTCAAAACAATCCTCAGGCCATCGATCTCACTCGACAAGTAGCCACCGATAGTGAAGCGGCTCTTTTGGGAGCAGAAAATCTACAACCCTGGCATGGCTTTTTAGACCGACTTTCAATTATCGACCCAGATCCGGAAGTACTTGGACAGATTTCTCACGAAGAACTTATTAACCTCGAAGTGGCTCGCGCCCACAATCGACTGGCATCACGCTTTGTCGATTTTGAAGATCATGTTTCTCGCTGGGACGACGATGAAATCATGCAACTTCTGGCCTTCGATCAAATTCGCAACTCGCCAGCAACAGAGCAAAGCTGCCCCGGCATGGAAGCTCCCAGCGGATTTCAATGGGGCGACCTCCTTCACCTAATTCCTGGTTACAGTGTTGTTGCTGCTTCACTCGATTTAAGAAATAACTACACCGCTCTCGTCGTCGGCGCTAACGGCGAACAAACCTATTGGCAAAATCACGGCGATACCAGTAGAGACCTGGCCATAGGTGCCGCAGCCGCGGTTCCTCTCCTCGCAGCTGAGGCCGCTGCCATGAGATACGTCGTGGCTCCTGCTGCGCGAGCCGCCGATGACCTCCTTGGAGTCAGTGACTTTGCGGGCCGATTATCCGCAGGCGCGCGAGATCGAGTTCGTGAAATATTTCGAAGAACACCCACCCCCGACGAAGTTGGTCAACTTGGTGATGCCGGTCGCTTAACTACTGCGGGGAATGTTTTAGGAAGAGAACTCACAGAACCAGAACAAGCTGCAATATTGAGAGCTCACTACTCCGGTTCCGGTGAACTCGGCGCTGACGGAATTAATCCCGCTGGGATTGGTAACTACACACCCGCCCAATTGAGGGCAAAAGCAGCTGAGCTTCGTGCCGCTGGGTTTAGCCCCGAAGAAACCCGAGCTCTCATGGAAAGTGGAGTCACCGGACTCAGCCCACAAGCTCGAGTACAAGCATTTAGAGACGCCTATACAACGGGAGACCTGTCGGGGCCCAATTCTTTTATTTCGTTTCAGACAGCCGACGGCGGCCAACTGGCCGGACAAATTGTCGGAGTCCTTCCCGATGGGGGATTGCGAGTACAGACGAGAAATGCCGCTGGAGAAATCGTAGAAGTTGAAGTCCCTCGCGCACAACTTGGAACTGTTCGCCTTTCAGAAACCGCTCGACTCGTCTACGAGCGAGGGGCCAACCCAAATGTAGATCGCTTTAGAAATGCGGTACTCACCGGCGAAATTGATCCTGCTCAGAGATTTATCTCATTTGAAACTCCGGGTATTCCAGGGCGCTACTCTGGAGAAATACTCAGTATTGACCCGCAAACACAAAGAGTTACCATCCGAACCCAAAGTGGTGAGACGCGAATTCTCACTCAAGATGAACTTATCTCAGCAAGAGCTTCGACGACTTCTGGTTTTAACTTTTTATCTGGATCAGGACAACCCGTGGAAATTCGATCTCTTAGTGGTAACACTTATGCCGGTGTAGCTGATGGAATCGAAACATTACCAAATGGCGAGAGATTCTTAAGGCTCATTCAACATAATGGCGAGGTACAACATTTAAGACTCGATCGACTTGATATTGGAACCATTACAGAACGAAGAGCACCTTCTGGAACGCTAGTACCCGGAGGAACCAGCCCCGGCCCTAGAGTAACTGCGGCTCCCCCTCAGTTTACCGGCACCGGAGTTAACGATTATTATGTCAGAATCCCCGGAGCCCCTATAACCGACGAAAATTATATTCTTAATGCTGGAGACTCTATTGAAAGTTTTAGCAGGTTCTGGGGAGGGACTGATAGAATTACTCCCGATACGCTTTCAGGAGCTACCCGCGAAATGCATGTAATTTCAGCTCGTGGACCAAATGGAGATCGACCTTATTTAGGCGCCACAAACAGAAATGGCTCCGAGATCCCCATTGGCGAATTTTATGTTGCTGACGGAGTGTTAACTAATGGACGCCCTTCTGATGTTTATGCACAAGCGATCGCTGACCAATTTAATCTAGGAGAAGTATCTGTTTCTGGGCGACTGGAGCTCCCTGGTATTCCTCCTCAGTATCAACCAGTAAATGGTACCTTTGGCCCTTCGTCTCATCAATATCCACCGGCATCTCAGGCCGCATATGATGCTTACTTTTCAGCAGGAGCAGATGTTCTTGAAGGCCTCAGAGGTATGCCCCGTGGTTCTGACGAAGCATTTGGTGCGATCGCTGATTACTACCAACTCATGGCCAATGCGAGACCTTTTAGAAATATTAATAATTCAATCTTTATGAATCAAACAAATTACCTTCTAGAGACCTACGGCTTTCAACCAATGTCCCATGGCTACCTAGATCATTTAGCCATGCGCCTCAGCCCTCAGGATTTCAGAAGAGTTTTTCGCCTCCATATGGAAGGACGTTTGCCACTTCCAGATCCATCAATTCGAGGAAACCTATAAATGGGCAATCTAATTAATAAAATTGGTCTACCATCAAAGCAATTGCTTGTTTTGATTTCTGCAATACAGTTAGTAACCCTTTCTGTCCCAGCCGAAGAATATCTTTCTGATCCGACATTGGGCACACCAACTCATGAAGTGACTGAAGACGTTTCTTCAGAAAATGTAGCTGCCTGTCGAACCGCCGAAAATCACTTTCAAGATTTTGTCGTGGGCAACATCGACACCGCTGTTTCTGCTTTTTCTGATTCGTTTACTTGCATCACTGGCGGAGTCATTTCCCCTAGCCAAGGAAACTGTGAAGAATTGAATCAATCAAATCTCAATATGTTAAAAGAGTATCGCGCTGGCTTAGACCAAGTCTTTCAAGAACTCATGGAGCACTACGTACAAAACCACCAGCTCCCTGAATTTGCCCGCGGATGTATTTTTCACGAATCGGCATCTGGAAACATACGAGGCCCCACGAGTCTCGCAATGGAAATGCCCGAATGTCAGCCCATTGCGGCAGGGTACTTTGCAAATCTTGACTTTAGAGTGACAGACCTTCTAAACGGCGAAATCCCCAGTTCAATTCCTGCCGAACAAAGACAACAAATGCTCGCCTACCGACAATCTGCAATTGCTCGTACATTACCAGATAACATCAAGTACACTCGGGATTTGAGTGATACTGAATTATCACAAGCACTTGGTGTCTCCTTTAATGGGTTAAGAACTCGTGTCTCTCAATTTAGAGAGCGCATGAATAACTTAAGTGACACGAATCTTTTTCAACTCTATGAATTCGAAAATCAATTCGAACGCTTTGTAGGTTACCAAACAGAAGAAATTCAAACTGTCTTTCGGGAATGTCGACAAAACAGTCGATTCTACAATACCTGTAGGCCAGGGGCAGAAGGAGCTGATCTCTCTCGATGTGGCGCCCAAGCTTGGGACTTTACGAGTGAGTTTCTCCCATTGATTCCGGCAATTGATGGTATCGCGGGTTTAGGAGATTTGAGAGCGGCCCGAGACGCCGGAGTCATGACCTCCGATGAATACGTAGCAGGTGCCACAGAAAATGTCATGAAGGTCATGTTTGGATTCGGCGGAATAACCGGAATCGTGCGAACCGGAGCCCGAAGGGTGGCGAGCCTAGGAACAGCTCGCTCAATGGCGGACGATGTGGCCAATGCAGGACGAGTTCGTCCCGGGACACCCTACCCAGCACTTCCTCCAAGTGGTCCTCGAGTCAATGCACTAGAGGAATTTACAGCTAGAACCGGTACGCCAGTAGAAGTGAGAGCCATATTAACACCCAATGGACCTTTTGAAGCTATTGTTGATACTGCCACTGGCCGACCTCTGTTTTTCTGGAAGAGACGTATTTCAAGCTACGGTGGAGAGGCCGCATTTGATCGAATTGAGGCCAACGTCTCCCTACAACCTGGCGCGCGAATCGACGTACCTGAGTCTTTGGTTTATGACCCCAACTTACAGGGACAGGGTTTTTATTCCTATATGTTTAATCGCATGGTTCGAGAGGCACCTGACGTTCGACAAACCATCGTCTCTGGTCTCGAGTCAGACAATTTAGCCCGGCTGCGACAACTCGTAGAACAGGGGTATAGTCCCATTGAAGCATTCCGAGGAACTCCTGCCTATAGAGTGCGAATTCAAAACGGATTCACTGAAATTATCGAAGACAGTGTTAGAATTTTGCGTGACCGAGACGGTAATTTTGTAAACATTGAACTCGTGATGCGAAGACCCTAGCCATTCGAAAGAAAACAAATCCTGACTTTAGTTTCTTCAATCCCTATATATCCTCGCCAATGGGATCAGTGGATACATCCCCTGGTCTGATACCATAGGCACCGCAACGTTCTTCGCCCGGGCTGCCTTGACCTGAACAGCAGGCACCCACTTCGGCGAGAGTTGCTTGATTCATAGATAGACTTCCAATTCCTACCACGGCATTATTACGATTCACACCACCATTATTTGGATCCTGAATAACATTTATAGGAGTTGTTTCGTAAGTCCCCTCAACCGCATAACGCCTGGCCTGATCAGGATTATCCATCATTGCGGGCATCCACACCGCAGGAACTCCAGGGCTTCGAACTTCAGAGAGACTTCCATCTTGAAAAAAGTAACCCAAGTTTCCACCGTGTTCCAAGGCACCATCACCTTCTTGAAAGATTTGCGCGACTTGACCGACTTCATCACCATAAACAACATGGTAGTCTGAGTTTCCGCCTCTCGAATTTAGGCGAAAGCCACTTCCCCCTAAACACTCGGCCGAAAAGTTTTCTGGACCTGAGTGTTCACTATAGAGTTGATTAACAACATCACAAAGACCTGGATCATCTTGGGCTTGTCGCATAGCAAACTCAACGGGAAGACCAATGAACTCTTGAGTTGTTGGATGATTGATATCGACAAAATTACCGCAACCACCTTCATCTGTAACGCGAAACTGACTTTGCAAAGTAGCGCACGCAGCTCGTGTGGGAGTAAGAACTTGAATTCCAACATCGGCTGCCATTGAAGTACCGGCAGTTACAATACCTAAACCAACGGAGGCTGCGAGTCGAGTCCCACCAGTCACCAATGCTCTTCGGCCCATACTCAAGCGACCTAGGTTAGGCCCTTGCCAAGTTGAGTGAGGAATTCTTATTCCAGCATTTCTGACCTGACCGTATTGCCCTGGAGTTGTTAGGCTGTGAGCGGCAGAAGACAAACGAAAGCGATCGTGCTGCCCAGCTCCTCCAGAAAAATTAAAATGCCTAACTTCGCCGAGCATTTCGATGACGGCATTGGGATTGTTCATATACCTAGTTCGTGTCGCTGGATTATTAAGAAGTCGAGCGCGTTCCTGGTAGAGCGCTCGTTGATGAAAAGCAATGGTTCGTGTTCCCCTTGCTTCTAACATGGCATCGAGGTCACCAGCGTATTGTGGGAACTCCGCTCTAAAGGCATCGATTCGTCGAGTACTTTCAGAAGACAAAGCGTAGGGTGCTGTGGAAGGGCCATTGGATCTAAGAATATCTGCAATTCCTTCGAAGGCTTCTGTTCTGGTGGCTAAACCACGGTTGGCCATGGTCTCTTCTAGGGGACCAAGTGAATCATTTGGAAAGAATCCGGACAAGTCATAACGAAGACTTCGAAAGTTTTGCGCAACGGCGTCGTCCGTTAACTCGCCCCAAGATGCCACACGACCCTCAAGGTACTCCATGACTCTAACTCGGGCATCGGCGTCGCCAAATATCATATTGGCATCGTCAGCCATGACCGCCCCTCTAAGGTTTTCTACATAACGATTAAAACTAGCAACATCCGTTGGCGGATTCGCCCTAAAGTTAACTCCGTCCGCTCCACTTAAAAAGGCTTCCATGGCATCTCGTTCACGAGCAAAAGCAGCGTCAAGTTGACCGGCTCCCCGGTTAAAATAGTTTCTCGCTTGGGAGGCAAACATTTCTTCTCGTGCAATACAAGCTCGATTAGCAAGTGCGGGATCAATCACAAACTCAAGCACTCGGGCAATAAGTTCCCAGTTACCGGCAGTAAATGGACTCGTGAAAATTCCCTCATCGATAACCGATCCAATTCGGCAAAGGTCCGGACGAGCTCCTTCCATAGCAGCACTGGCCCTAGCCGCCCTAATTGCAGCAATTGAGCCCGCACCAAGTCCGCCAATGAGGCCAGCACATTCCAGCATGTTTGAAGATCCGGAACAAATGAGAGTATCATTCAAAACGTTCAGCCTGCGCATGAATTCTTCGGGTGTACCGCAAAGTCCTTCATTCCACGGCCTTGCGTGCTCACTCGCCTCATTGTAGGTGGGTAAAGAGTCCGCGTCTGGCGAAACACCATCTTGAGCGTAGCTAACTTGTGAAAAGGAAAAAAGAAAAATTCCTACCAGAAAATTACGAGAGATAATCATCCTACCTCCCCATCCAATAAGTCATATTATTACAAATTTTTGTTTTTTGCTTTTTAGCGCGAAGTCTTTTCTCAATTGCAACTCCAGCACATTGTCCCAGGTTTGCACCAATTTTTATGCCATCCCCCCTTGGGAAGATTTTGTTTGAACGCACGGCTGCAGATTGTCGCCCCCAACAGGTCGTCATAGACTGGCTAAATTCCCTTACGCAGGTTTTTGCTTTGAGACTGAAGCAAGTTCTTAAATAAGACCCCTTATTGCACATATCTCGACTGAGAGTTTTGCGCATTTTTTTAAACCAATTTTTTTTAGAAAGAGGCCGCTCTTTTGCGTAGGATCGCAATTTATAATCTTTTATTCTCTCTGCTTTTGATAATTTGACTTTTTTGATCGAAGCTGGCGCCCGTGATGTTTTTTTCTTTTGTGACTTTGTGGTAGCTTGAGTCTTATTCTTCTTAATTCTTTTTGCGAATGAATCATTGGAGAGGACTATCAAAGTCGAAAACGATAAAAATATTGATAAGATAAGTCTCAAAGATAATTTCATACCGTCAACCCCGCTAAGGATTTTATCGGCATCTAAATGTGATATTTTTATCTATAAAAGAAACACAATACTATAAGTCTCAAATTAAGACATTGAAGGATTAACTGACTTCTGATTCGTGAATATTTTAATCGATTTCAACTTTTCGAGGAGAACCAAAAGAAGCTGGCGCTCGAGAAGGAGTTGCTTTTTTAATCGAAGCTGGCGACCGTGATGGAGCTTCTTTTGCGACCGAGGCAGGTGCCCTTGATGGAATCTTCTTAGCAACCGAGGCGGGAGCTCTCGAGGCTTGACGCTCTCTGAGTTCAGCAACCTCTTCCATTACTTTTACTTTTTCATCAATTTGATGCTCAAGGTTTTTTGTAAGATCAACTATGTGCTTTAGATTGTTATTTGCCAATGATGGAAATGACAGAAAACTCAATACGCCAAAAGACAGAATAATCCTCGAAACCATTTAAACTCCCTCACCTACAGTGTAGCAAAGATCGAGAGCCCTTTTTTGAAAGCCTGGCTAGAAGTTTTCCGAATTCTCAATTTGAAACAGAGTGAATTTTGACCTGTCGAACAATTCGACTGACCTGACTAAAGGGTTTTCAGTCGTAAAACGAGAGAACGATAAGTTCATTTATAAAAAAATCCCTCGTTTCAATCTTAGATTCTTAGTCTTAATCACCATTATTCTTCACTTTTACGGAGATAATTAAGTATGGCAAAATACCGGGTAGGAAAGGGCTTAAGGCTTTCTTATATATTATCACTTCTATTCTCATTACAGCTGGTCGTACTTCCAGTCGCTGCAGATGAGGAGTATTATTCTGGCGGTGCCGAAGGTGTCGCTCCACCCCCTGCTGCCGATCCTGAAGTTGTTTGTCGAAATTTCCTCGTCAATGTTAGAAACGACATGCTCACTCAGCTCGCCACGGAAAGGGACCGTCTTAACGGGATCGCCACTTGTCTTACGAGTCCGGTCGATGAATCGGGAACTTGCGGAGAGCAAACTGCCGGCGTCTTAGATACCCTTGATCAGTATCGAGATTACGAGGCCCATCGATTTTTGAGTACCGTTGGTTTTAATGGCTTCGATGCCGAAGCACTAATGAGAACTAACGCCGACTTCGGAGTAGAAAACACCAATACGGCACTCATGGGTGGATTTGCTCCTATGACCCATATGAATCAAAGATTTCAAAACGGGTTTATTGGTGATCACGTTCAACGATTTCAAGATGCTCAACGACCTCACCTTGCAGGTTGGTGGCAAAGCAATATCACTAGTGAACGCTTTCCCAATTGGGACCGCTGTGTAGCGACCAACGATAGTGGCGAAGTTCAATGGGATAGTCGCGATGGATCGGCCCTTCTCTACCCCCAGTTTTTAGATACCCCAAGAGCTGACGATGAAGATGATGAACCTGTAGAGGTTGAAGAAACAACAGAAGTCGCCGAACCCACCGATGACGGTCCTTCCGATCTGCAAACTGATTGCGATGCTCTCAGGGCTTTCTTTCAAAACAATCCACAGGCCATCGACCTCACTCGACAAGTGGCCACCGATAGTGAAGCGGCTCTTTTGGGAGCAGAAAATCTACAACCCTGGCATGGTTTTTTGGACCGACTTTCAATTATCGACCCAGATCCTCAGTTGCTTACGCAACTCTCTCACGAAGAAATCATTAATTTAGAAGTAGCTCGCGCCCACAATCGATTGGCCTCGCGCTTTGTCGATTTTGAAGATCATGTTTCTCACTGGGACGATGATGAAATCATGCAACTTCTGGCCTTCGATCAAATTCGCAACTCACCAGCAACAGAGCAAAGTTGCCCAGACATGGAAGCTCCCAGCGGATTTCAGTGGGGCGACCTCCTTCACTTAATTCCTGGTTACAGTGTTGTTGCTGCTTCACTCGATTTAAGAAACAACTACACCGCTCTCGTCGTCGGCGCTAACGGCGAGCAAACCTATTGGCAAAATCACGGTGACACGAGTGGAAACCTGGTCATTGGAGCGGCAGCAGCCGTACCTCTGGCCGCTGCAGAAATCGCTGCTGGTCGATACCTCATCGGCCCGGGGATGGAACTCGCTGAACCCTATGTTCGCCCTGCTCTCGATGCCGCCGGAAATGTTATTGATGGAGCAAGTCGATTTGTGGCTCCTGTCACCGAACGAATCAGCGGAATTTTAAACCGCACCCCCAGTACTCCAGAACGGCCAGTAATCAGCCCCCCAGGAAGCAGTTACCCTCCAACCGGAAATGCCCTGATCGATCGACCTCTCCATGCCCCTGATACCGCTGCCCTTGAAAGGTTTGCCCGCGAAACGGGTCGCGAGGTTGAAGTCAGACGAATTGAATTAAAATACGGACAAGAATGGGATGTCATTACTGATAGACAAACCGGAGAACAGATATTTTTCTTTGAAATGACCGAACCCCTTGAGGTTTATCAAGGGCAGCCAATGCTAGCTAGTCCCTTTGTTCATGTTGCCGCTGATAACGCTACAGGAGGATACAATACCGATTATATGAATCGAGGATTTAACTCTTATATGTATAATCGCTTCGTCCAGCAGTACCCAAATGTGAACCTCGCGAAAATTGACTCTCTTGTCGGAACCAACGAAAGAATTCTTCTCGACTTACTTGCTGAAGGGTATTCAGCTGAAGATGCCTTTCGTGCAACTCCTGCATTTAGAACGATTGCACAAAATGGTTTTACCGAAATCGTACCGGGAAGCTTCGAATATCAAATCGATCCCATAACTGGTGAACTGGGCTTTATTGAAGTTGTAATGCGGAGGCCTGCGAACTAACCACCTGGCCAATTTCGATTGAGATACTCAAAAGCCATCACTACGGCAAAATAAAAAAAGAGCAAGAAAATCGCAACCCGCCCAACAAATACCATAGTGTTTTTTGCGGTTCTAAAGAGCAGGCTAAGTACAACCCCTTGAATGATTAGACAAGGAAGTGCCATTAATGGACTAACGATGACTCCTAAAAGCCCCCCACCCGTTAGAAGCAGGAGAATTAAATTAACGAAAATTAAACCGTGAATTTCGATATCGAAGATTTGTCCGACCTCGACCAGCCCCAGAGAAACGAGGTAACCCAAAATCGGCCAGCAAAAAATCAAATTTTTCCTAGATAGAAAATTCACCCTCAGCCCCACCGATAATTTTTTCGAGGACAGATGGATTGCACGGCCCAAGGCCGAAGCCTAAAGGTAACAAATTGCTTTGAGGTTTTCTTTAGACGAGGCGCAAGCTGTACCCGATAATTTTTTCGAGGACTGATGGGTTGCGCCGCCCAAGGTCGCAGCCTAAAGCCAAATAATTGCTTTGAGGTTTTCTTTAGACGAGGCGTAAGCTCGAAGCTGTGGATCAACCACTGCGAGAGCGAAGCAACAAAGTCTAAAGTAAACCTCATGGCAATTAATAGGAGACGTGGTGATCGAGGGCCTCTTGAAGCCTCGGATCCTTCACCGGAATCACCTTGTGCTTAGCCAAAAATCCCATAGTCGTAAACAAGAACAAACCAAGGAATCCCATAAACAAGCCAACTTCAATAAAGCCAAAACTTGCGTGCTCACCATTGAAGTTTGGATAGATCAACCAATATAGATCTACATACTGCATGATCATCACCAATACACAAACGGCAGCGAGATGCCCAGGAGTTCTCTTTGCCCATCTTGGAAGGAGAGCAATAAAAGGCACGATAAACTTAAACACAATCAACGCCAGTGAAATAACAGCCCAAGTACCATGACTTCTATGGTAGTAGAAAATCGTTTCTTCAGGAAGGTTTGCATACCAAATCAGAATAAACTGAGAAAAGGCGATATAGGCCCAGAATACAGTAAAGGCCTTTAAAAACTTACCCAAGTCGTGAACGTGCTCCATGGTCACGAGACCTTTAACATGACCTTTTTTCATCATGTAAAGAGCCACTAAAATCATAAAAGCAATGGAACTTTGAAAAAGCCCTGCAAAGGCATAGACACCAAATATTGTAGAGAACCAGTGAGGCTCAAGGCTCATAAGTGTATCTACAGAAAAAAGCGAATAAGAAAGAGCGAAAACTAAAACAAAGGCAATGGATGTTCCGACGTTCTTGGCGGTCAACATTTTATCGCCAGTTTCATCTTGCTTCGTAGAACGGCCTATAATCACTCGAGCAAAGAGCAACCAAAGAATAAAAAAGACGACGAGACGAGCAATGAAAAAGCCCTGATTCAAGTAAGCTTCTTTGCCCGCTAAAATTGGGTCCTTCTTAACGTACTCAACATCGAGCCAGCTATAAAGATCGTGGGCACCAAAAACCAAAACTACAGCGCCAATGGCTGCAAACGGAAGAAAAGCTCCCATGGCTTCTGAAAATCGGCGGATGGTTACACTCCATCCAGCCTTTGTTACATGCTGGATTGCCGTAAAAAAGACTCCCCCGAGACCTAAACTCAAAAAGTAAAAGTAACTCAGTAGGTAGGCGTGCCATGTTTGTTCCTTATTAGTACTAAGACCAATAATAAAACTAATTAATCCTAAGAAACTGAGAACCGAAAAGATAGTCTTTCCACGGTTAGATAGTTCAAATTTTCCGGGATTCACTTGATCAGCTGATATATGATTGTGAGCCATTTTATCCTCTATTTATTTCCGTAAGACTTCTGCAAACTACGTACATAATTAACGATCGCCCAACGATTTTCTTCATCAGGAATTTGCGACGCATAAGAGCCCATCAAACCCTGACCGGCTGAAATTACGTGGTAAATGTTTGCATCTGGCCACCTTTTCACTCGATCCGTCTGTAGAGACTTTACGGCTCCATTAAACTTCTCGGCGACGGGCACCATTCCATCACCCTTGTCACCGTGGCAAACAGCGCAATACCGACCGTAGTAAACACGGCCCTTAGTGAGAATTTCAGGGGTCATCTGGTTGCGATAAGGGTTCGATAGCTCCCTGGCCGCCTTCTCCATATCGTATCCATAACGATAGGGAGTTTTACCAATTGGCGCTGTACCAGCTGGTGGTACGTACATTCCCGACTTCTCACGATCATTGGGGTGATAGTCTTGTGTTTTGATAGCTGGTTGATCCAACATATCGTGAACTAACTCCTGATTCGGGGTCTTGTGTTTTGTATCACAACCCACGACCAAGAGACCTATTAATGCGATGAAACTAAGAGCTAGGAGTTGTCTCATTAAAACTCTCCACTTTTGATATCTTTAGCGCCAAGCTCTTCCATAAAAGCTTTTACCTTGTCTTCATTGTAGCCAGGCTCCGTCGATGGAACCCATAGGGCGAAACGACTGCAAGTGAGTAAGGGATCGAGCACTGGTGGATCGACCTTGGGTAACTTATTAAATGCAAACATTGCCGCCACTGAACTTAAAGCTCCGAATAAAATCGTCGTCTCAAAAGTCACAGGAATAAATGCCGGCAGTGAAAACATGGGCATACCACCTACGAGTACCGGCCAATCTACTGCAGACGTCCAATACTGAAGAAAAAGGCCCGCCGAACACCCCGTCAGTCCCATGACAAATGTAACGTATGGGATAGGCGATCGCTTTACACCAACAGCCTCTTCCATACCGTGCACGGGAAAGGGAGTAATAGCATCGAAGTGCTTATAACCCGCTTCGCGCATTTTGGTAGCGGCAACAACACATTCGTGATCGTCATCAAAGAATCCGACAACACCTTTTGTGGTGGGACTTCTTAGGAGATTGTTCACTTTATCAATAATAGAGTCGATCATTAGTGCTCCCCCTTCTTCTTACCAACATAGAGAACAGGCTTCACTTCTGCGATTGAAATCGCAGGGAAGACTCTGAGGTAACCAAGGAATAAGGTAAAAAACATTCCGAAACTACCACAAAGGATGGCCGTATCAAACCACGACCACTCGTACATTCCCCAATTTGAGGGCAAGAAATCTCTATGCAGTGAAGTGACTGTAATCACGAATCGCTCAAACCACATACCGATGTTTACAAAAATCGAAATGATAAACATGGCCGTGATATTTCGTCTGAAAAACTTAAACCAAAAGAGCTGAGGTATAACCACGTTACAAGTCACCATGATCCAGTATGACCACCAGTAAGGACCCGTTGCTCTGTTGATAAATGCATATTGTTCCACTTCGACACCCGAGTACCAGGCGATGAAAAATTCCGAAGCATAGGCGTAACCAACCATCATACCCGTGGTCATGATAATTTTATTCATAACCTCCATATGATCGATGGTGATGTAGTCTTTAAAGGCAGGGTAAGCAGCGCGAACCAGGACCATCAATGTGATCACCATACCAAAACCAGAGAAAATCGCACCGGCAACAAAGTAAGGTGGAAAAATAGTCGTGTGCCACCCTGGTAGTCCTGAAACCGCAAAGTCAAAGGATACGATCGTGTGAACAGAAAGCACCAGAGGGGTCGCAAGACCGGCGAGAAGCATATACACCATTTCGTAGTGACTCCAGTTTCTAGTAGTCCCACGCCATCCTAAGGATAAAATGCCGTAAACAAGCTTTCTAATTTTGTTTTTAGCGCGGTCTCTAAGAGTCGCAAAGTCGGGAATCAAACCGACATACCAGAATACTATTGAAACCGTCGTATAGGTTGATACCGCAAAAACGTCCCAAAGAAGAGGCGATCTAAAGTTCACCCACAAAGGACCTCTTTGGTTTGGATAGGGAAGTAACCAAAAATCTAACCAAGGACGACCCGTGTGAATCAGTGGGAATAAACCGGCAGTAAAAACCGCGAAAACGGTCATGGCCTCAGCTGTTCGAGCCACCGAAGTTCTCCACTTCTGTCTAAACAAAAATAAAATAGCAGAGATCAAGGTTCCAGCGTGACCGATACCAATCCAAAAAACGAAAGTAACGATATCTGTACCCCATCCAACCGGATGGTTCGTTCCCATCAAACCCATACCAGTTCCGAGAATGATTCCCATATGAGTCAGGTAAAATGCAAAAAGCGAAACAGCTCCAGTAAACAGAAGGATCCAGCCTTTAGAAGGCAGGACTTCAACCGGCGCGCAGAT
>JAUHWN010000117.1 GCA_030424665.1 Bdellovibrionia bacterium
TCCTGATTACATCATAGGTGTCGATTTAGGCACGAAGTATTGATCAAAGTCTGATTCAGGCTCTTCTGAAACGTCATCTGTTCTGCGAACAGTCCTTGATTCTGGGTCGTATACGAAGTTTGCTCCATCATTGATCACATCTCGAATGATGATGTCACCATTACACCCGTTCTGTCGACAATGCTCGTCCACATCTCTGAGTACCTCGTCAAAGTCAGGCTCTCCATCGGCAAGAAAACCAGTTCGACCGTTTTCGTCGATGATAAACGATCCGTCCATACCGGGTTTATCGATAACTGTTTTTGTTGAGCCATCGGGATAGGTGTATTCATTCTGAGTGGATCCAGCACCATTTTCTAGAGTTTTTCGATCGACCCATCCGCTGCGCGGAAACTCACCTGATTCTTCGAGGATCTGGGCATCGTGAAGGTTAGAGCTTGTATCCGTACTTCCGAGCTCAGTCTTTTGATGTGAATTTGTTCCAGATGTCTTTTTCGAAGTACCATCTTGAGTGGCTTGTTTTTTCGAAGAGTCCTTCTTGCTTGATTGCTTTTTAGAACCACCTTTTTTTGAAGGATTTTTCTTGTCTACGTTTCTTCGAGGTGCTTGTACCTTAATATTTCGACGGTCGTTTTTAGATCCGTTTTTTTTGTCACGTAATCTGTCGCGGAGCCTATTAAATACATTTCGCTTGCGATCTTTTTTGCTTTCGTCGGATTTTGCATTCTGGTTTTTGTCGGTCTTGCTATCCTTTTTAGTATTAGATTTTCTATCGGACGTGCTGTCTTTGTCCCGGTCCTTTTTAGTATTAGATTTTCTATCGGACGTGCTGTCTTTGTCCCGGTCCTTTTTGTCGGCATTGGACTTTTTGCTGCCTTTTTTTGAGCTCGATGAGCTTTTTGTGCTTTTCGAGCCTCCGCTTACAGCCTTTTTTGTTTTCGCTTCGGCGGTATCGAGCATTGAAACATTCAAAAAGCCAATTGTACAAAATAGACTAACAAGTAAAATTAAATATTGTCTTTTAAAAATCATAAACCCTCCCAGATTTTTTCCGGAGACTGATCTCCCAAGACCTTTCTGTCAAAAAATACTCAGGTGCGCCATCCAATCAGCGTACGTGAATACGGACAATTTTTAGAGAGGTCTGTAAAAAATGATTTGTGTTAAATATCCGGAGTTTGAGAACATTATTGATTAGACCTGTAGACTTTTGCCGCCTTCTCTTTTACTTTATTGTTTATGAGTAATATAGATTTGCGCCCACTATTTAAACAAGCCGATGATTTTTCAGACTTCGTAAAGAGATTCCTTAACGAACTTAAATCTTTGGATAGCAAATATTCACTACGATGGCTTTCGGGGCGATTGGGTTATAAAAATCCCTCCATACTTTCAGATGTGGTCAACCGAAAGGTTATGGCAAGCCAAGATTTCTACGAACGTCTTTTACTTTATCTACAACTCAATGGCTTGGAGAAGCAGGCTTTCAATAATTTGTTTTTGCAAGATAAAGTGAAGTCCCAAGAACTCAAGGGTAAACTTCAGGGTGAAAATAAACTAATATTTGAGTACTGGGACTACGGTGACTTTGTAATTAAGCCCGTGACAACCAAAGACTTACTCGTTCGCACATATTTTGAGTCAGATACTTCAATACAGGGGGCCGTTGAGTGTTTTAGTCCCTATTTCAACAAAAATGAAGTTTTGGCCATTATCGAGAAACTCCTTCAAGTGGGAGAACTCGTTCAATCTGAAAATGGTGAAGTGGCGGCAGGGAAGAGCTCAAAGGTCAACAATACTCAGAAGGATACGGCTGATATTGTTGATTTTATAAGTGATCGCCTCAAAGAAAATAAATTTGATGGTGATATTCATTCACTGAATCTTTGGGTCGACGAGGATCAAATCAAAGAGATTAATCAAGCAATGATCGACACTCTTGAAAAGATAATCGTCAAAGCCATAGATTCAAAAAAAGAAGTTTCTCCTGATTTTCCAACAAAATCCAAGCGCCGGAGTCTAATAAGTATTCTGACGGCGATTCCGGTTATTGGTCATCAGAAAGTCGAGTAGATCGAAAGTTCATGGAAGAGCATCACTAGAGGCGCAATAAAGCTTAAATACATCCAGCGAGGCCAGGGTTTTATGGCCAAGGGGAGTATTAGAACCAAAAGACTAAGCTTTGTTGGGCCCATTTCGATCCAAAGAAGATTTTCTCCCATGGAAAGGCTGTCTAAGGGAGCGAGTATGGCTAAGAGAACTATCACTTTCCCTACTCTAGTGCTTTTGAATGCGAAGAGTTTTCCGCGAAAAAGAAAAAAGAATAGTACTGTCGATTGGAATAGGCAAAGGCCAAGAAGGTAATTCGAATACCAGGTAATCTCAGCGAAATAGTGTCCGTAGAAAGTGAACCCCAAAAAAAGATAGGTACAGGCGACCTTGGTAATGAATAATTTGCCTGACAGCGAACTCTTTGGCTTGAAAAGCAGATTATAAACGATTGTTCCGATGAACCCTAATAAAAGTAGGAGTATGATTAGGTGGTTATTGTCGATAAACGAGCGAAAGGTCCCATTGTAAACTTCACTTGAAAACATGATGAAGTCAGAAATAGAAAAGTTCTCGATCAAGAGAACCCCTTGGATAAAGCTTTGCGTAGTTCTGGTGAGAAAAAATCACCTTCGAGAGCTTTCATGTTTTCTACCATGTGTTGGACCTTTGATGTTGCCGGAATGGCGAGAGTCACTGTAGGGTGAGAAATAATCCATTTTAAAAACAATTCGGCCCAGCTCTTGATGCCGGCTTCTGTGGCGATGGCTGGGAGTTTCTTAGATTTAAAGTTACTCATGAGGTTTCCACCGTCATAGGGACGGTTGGCGATAACGGCGATTCCTCGATCCTTTGCTACTTTTAAAAGGCGGCTCTCGGCTTCACGATGAGTAATATTATAGGTCAGCTGCACAAAATCCAATGAATGGGATTTCATAATAGCTTCTAGTTCTTCGTGTCTTCTTCCATGGGAGGTTGTAATGCCGAGGTATTTAATTTCTCCCTCCGATTTCAGTCGCTGCAAATACTTTAAGTGATCCTGCCAGTTGAGGAGATTGTGGATTTGCATCAAATCTGCTTTTTTGACTCCCCAAAGGTTTTTGATTTCTTGATATTGCTTTGGACCTTCATCCGTTGATTGTGTCCAAATTTTATCCGCCACAAAAAGCTTTTTAGGATAAGCGAGTTTGTCTAGGCTATATCCGAGGACTGATTGGGCGGAGCCATACATCGGAGACGAGTCGATGAGTTCTCCTCCCAGCTCAAAAAACTTTTTCAGGACTTGTGTTCTTTGGTCTCTGAGTTCTGTATTTGAGCCTACGTTAAAGGTAATCCACGTTCCCATACCTATGGCACTTATTTTCGAGCCACTCGAAGGTATGGTTTTGGATAAGAGCTTTTTTTGTGGTGTCGCGCTTTTCTGTTTAGCCTTTTGTTGAGCACCAGAATTCTTTTCTCGGGCTAGAATGCTTTGGGGCAGGCAGAGAAGGCCCGAGTAAAGCCCCAGTTTTTTAATTAGAGTTCTGCGATTAATTTTTGAACGATCCATATAATTCATAGATTGATATTAGCTTCTTTGCCGAACCCTCTTCAAGTAGTGAACAGTATTTTTTTGTCTTCATGAAGGCCCGTATTAGTGAAGTTGCATGCCAGTAGTCAGTAAAGCTTTTTGTATTCAATTTGAGAGAATTCTGTTTTGAGTGCCGGCTCTATATCGACAAGGTGACTGGAGCCGTACACGACAAGAACTCGATCAAACTGCGAAAACATTTCAGTTATGGTCTCTACAAGGTTTTGATCTCTAATGAGTGTTATTTTGTTTGAGATTTTTTGCGAATAGGTCGCGTTGGCTCCACCATGAGGGGCAGCATCATTATTTTTTATATCATAGAAACTTTTCGGTGAAGGCATCTTCTGGGCGTACCAGCTCTTGAACTGTTCAAAATCAAAATTACTTTCAGCGCCGATTTTAGTCTTGAACTTTTCGATGAGTTCGGAAGCAAGTTTTGGGAACGTTTTTTTTGAGAAGGTTCCTTGGCGAATTAACTGGGGGATTTTACGAATCAGGTAAAAGCTGAGCAGGTCTTCCGTTGTAAAACCAGTAGCAAGAAGACGCCTGTGAATGAATTCGTCCGTAGGTTCGCCGGTAATATAGTGGCTTTTGTTTTTTTGCGCCTGATTGATCGTAAAAGTGGATTCTCCACATTTTTTGTACTGAGTTTCAATACAAGATTCCGCGTGTTTTAGAATTGATTGAGGCGAAAGTTCTTTGCCCGTATTAATGCCCTCAACGATTGAAACTTCGGGCTGGTAGTCAGAAAATACCTTTTTTATTGTTTTAAGAGTTGGATGTTCAAGAAGGTTAGGGTATTCGACAGATGAGAGGTGGCGAGAAGCGATAAAGTAGAGCTCTTTGTTACCTTTTTTGTAGATTGCAAGGTAGGGGTTTTTCTTGTGTTTTTTCTTTTCAAGTTCAAACGTGTAGGAAAGTACCTTTTCGGGGTCGAGGTGAACCTGAGTTTTGCTCTTTGAAATACAGCTGATCACGCTAAATAGACTTATTAATAAAAGTAAAAATCTCATCGCTCCTCCAATTCGCATGCAGAAATTAATAGTTCTGACCGCTTTTCTGCAAGCTTGCCCGGTTCTATTTACATTTCATTTGTATTTGGTGTTTGAGTTAATTACCTTTCGTAGAACTCTCTAGGGAAAGCCTCGCGCTCTTTGTGATTTTCCATGTAATCGGCGAGATTTTTTTGTTTAATGGAGTCGCCCATGGAAATCCAGTTCAAAACATAGGTCATTGAAATATCAGCTAATGTAAACTTGTTGCCAACTAGAAACTCTCTCGTATCAATCTCATCACTTAGTACTTCCAATTTTCGACCGATATTTACCATAGCTCTTTCAACTTCTTTGGGGTTTTTAAGGTTATCTGGATAAATAAAGCGATTGTAGAAAGAGCTTTGCTGCTGGGGTTCAAGTGTTGAGTTGGAGTAAAAACACCACTGGTCACATAGTGCTCGTTCCTGAGTGCCCTCTCTCGGAAGAAGGTCAGTGCCAGGGTGCTTTTGACAGAGGTATTGCATAATAGCTAAAGATTCATTGAGGACGAAATCACCGTCTTTCATTGCAGGTACGAGCTTAAAGGGATGAACCTTTTGGTAGTTTTCATCACCAAAGCTGCCATCTTTAAAATCAACATTAACTTCTTTATAGTCGATTCCCAACTCTCGAGCTGTCCAAAGACATTTTGTCCACCGAGTAGGGCCATTCCCGTAAATTTCAATCATAATAGTCTCGATCCTTTTTGTTTGAGGACCATATTCAAATCTATTTGGAAAGTCCACATTGATGAGGGGCTTGGAAAAAACAAATCAAAAGTGGTGAAGTGACAACAAACAGAATTATGGCTTTGATTTGGTGGACCTAGACACCGCCAGCGCGGAAAATGTGCTCAATCTTCATTTCTCAATGGAATCATACACTTACATTACTTCAGAGTCTATATCTGCTGATGTTCTCAGGCAAAAATATCTCGAAAATCGCCTCTCTATGAGGGATATTGCCAAGGAATTTATGTGCTCAAAAACCCAGGTCAGAAACCTACTTTTAAAGCACGAAATCCCCCTCAGAGAGCCTTCAAAATATCACAAAGACCATTCTCGATCCTTTGGAAAACGCCAGGTCAATGGCGAAGCCGTGGACCACAAGAAAGAACTACGCATCATTGAAACCATAAAAGGGATGCGTGAAGAGGGGATGACAGCCAGAGCTATCGCCCGCACACTCGACACTATGAAAATCCCCACCAAGAAACAGGGGAAGGGGTGGCATCACCACATGGTCATAACTATTTTAAAGCGAGAAGGGTTTTACGAAACCAAATGTAAACCAGGGAGGAAGAAATGAATACCATCGTCAACCTAATCATCACCGCACTATTTTTGCTTGGGTCGGGATATGCAGCTAAAGAACTACTTTTTACTGTAGAGAGGGCAGCTATCAAACGAATCGACAAAGGTTTATCAAAATCAGAGCCTTTTGCCCAAAAATTGACGGGAAAGAAACTAAATTTCTAACTTGCGCAGCAGCTTAAAGTTTTTACGTCTTTATCAAAAGTTTGAGCTGCAAGTTTCACAGCTTCTCCAAGTGTAAGATATGGATGCATCATAGCCGCCACTTCAGAAACGGGAATTTTGTATTTTATCATTAGACTTATTTCCATAATCAACTCAGAACCTTCAGGCGCGACAATTCTTGCCCCTATCAATTGATCCGTTCCAGTTTTTCGAAGTAATTTCACAAATCCTCTTGTGTCTCTCGCTGCTATAGCTCGGGGCACATTATCCAAAGTGAGTTTTGAAACATCGTACTCAATGCCTGCTGCCTTTGCTTCGGCTTCACTAAGCCCTACACCAGAGACTTGTGGGTCAGAAAAAATAACCCAAGGAACAGTGTTGTAATCTGTTTCCCTCTTGTTTCCATTGCAAGCATTTTCTGCTGCCAGGTTTCCCTCGTAGGCTGCGACATAAACTAGGGCTGGGCTACTCAGAACATCTCCGGCAGCATAAATATTGTCTTGGGTTGTTTGATTGAATTCATTTACTTTGATAGAGCCATTTTTATTAATTTCCAGTCCTGCTAAATCTAAATTTAAAGAATTTGTATTAGGTGATCTGCCTGTGGCAACCACAACTTCATCAACTCTAAGATCAGACATCTCGCCTTTTCGATTGATTTTGATAAGTTTTTCTTTACCTTCAGTTGAAACAGCTTCTACGGTCGATTGATTCATAACTTCAATTCCTTCTGCCTTAAAGCTTTCAGTCATGTATTGGGAAACGTCTTGATCTTGGTTAAAAAGAATTTCGCTTCGTTGAATAACTGTAACCTTTGTTCCGAGCCTGTGAAATAGTTGAGCAACTTCAAGAGCAACATAGCCGCCCCCTAAAACTGCCATTGAGCTGGGGAGTTCTTTCAATTCGAAAGCGGTTGTGCTGGTAAGGTATCCACTTTCTCTAAGGCCTTTGATTCGAGGGATAAAGGGCTTGCTTCCTGTCGTAACAATAATTTTGTCACTGGTAACTTTCTTTCCTGCAACTTCAAGAGTGTGATTGTCTATAAATTTTGCTTCACCTTCGATCAGTGAAATGTTCTCGTTTGATTCTAAAACAGAGTAATACTTAGCTCCACGCAGCTCCTCGACTAAAGAGTCTTTTTCCATCATCAATTTCTGGAAGTTAACGACCGGGCTTCCCATTTCAATTCCTGAAAACCCACTATATTCTCCACGGTGCTTGGTTTCTGCTGCCCGAATTAATGTTTTTGAAGGAACACATCCTACGTTGACACACGTACCTCCGAGAGTTCCTTTTTCAATTATTCCAACTTTTTTGTCAAACTCAGTCGCCTTTATGGCTCCGGCAAAAGCGGCAGAACCACTTCCTATAAATAAAACGTCATAATCGTAATTTGATTGGTCTTTACTGCAACAATCCATTTAGAACCTCACCCTTTTTTCTCGGAGCAAATTCTTTCAGTGGCTTTGTAGCCAACTGAGTTAATTTTTCCTTTAATAGCTTTTGAATCAACTAGAGATGGCTCATAGCTAACCTTGGCACTGCCTTCATCCGAAGATGCTTCAACATTTAAAATGCCTTCAAGTTTGTTCACCGAGGCCTTAAGGGTTGTGCTACAAGTTACACAAGTCATTCCTTCAACTTTAAAACAAGCTGTTTTTGAGCTTGCACTGGACTTTACAGGGGATGGTGATTTACCAGCAGTACATCCTGCAATTGAAAAACTCGAAAAAACTAAGAAAATTACCAGAGACCTCACTGGGTACCTCCTTTATCAACGTCTAATACTAAACCTAATTTTAAACTATTCTTCTTTTTTCCAATTAAGAATCCCTCTTCCAAACTGATCGAGAAGGTGTTTGGCTGATTAATTTGCCATTTCTCAAAGGCTTCTTCGGAGCTGAAAAAATGGATAAAATGGCAAAATTTGTTTATTACATTTTCTTCCAAAGAATCTGGGATTAGAAACGATAAAACTGTTTTCTGTGGAGAAAATGATTTTATCCCCTCAGGCGATACTGTTAGCTCGATTTTTTTACCCGATATTGGACAAACAGATTCAATGCGGGCCTCTTTTCCAATTATTTCCGGAAGAAAAAGAGTATCCCAAGCACACCATGCATTCATCTCTTTTCCATCGACAATAAATTTGTGAGGAGTATCCATTGCAACAGTTAGCCCCCAAAAACCGACAATATTTTTGCTCTCATCTTTATATATTCCAGTAAAGCTCTCTAAAATTTCTTCAATCAGATTTGGGGGTAAATCCATTTTCTGAGATAATTTTTTTGGATTTACGAAAATTCCTTCAGCCAACCCTTTGTATATACCCACAGCAACCCTTTGGGATTGTTTCCCCAGTTTGGGGATACATGGTTTTAAGCCCTCAATTACCTTATCCACTCGATTTTGATTATCCATTAGAACCTCTTTTAAAAAAACCACGTCACCCAATAGGGTGAGAAAATTCCCAGAATTGCTAGTACAAGGCCGATCCAGTATGCTCTAACCATATTTTTGTATTTTTTAGGATCGGCACAAATTGAACCTGGCTCACATACATCTTTTTTTCGAAACAGATAAAAACCAGCGGCGCCAAACAGAGCAACCACGATGATAATCATAGGAACTCTAATTATTTCAAACTTGGCCAACACCGCTGCCCCAGAAACCCCAAGAATTGTGAGGACTAAAGGCCCGATACAACAAATGGCGGTAGTTATTGAGGCAAGCACACCGCCGCCAATTAACCATCCGGACTTATTTTCAGGGTTCTTAATTTGGGACATACAAGAATCCTCCCTTTCACTTATTACATGAATTAGTATAAACTATGTACTATAGTACAAGCTCAAGCATTTTTATCTTACTGAAATCACTGAGCTTATAGAGGTTGATATGAAGCCAAAAGAGATTATTCAAGCTGCTGGGATAGACCGAGAAACCCTCCGGTTTTATGAAACAAAGGGGCTTTTGCCCAAAGCCAAACGGACTTCCTCTGGGTATCGGGATTTTCCTGATTCAATTCTTGATCGCCTAAGTTTTATCAAAACCTCTAAAGATGCTGGATTCACTTTGCGAGAAATCAAGGAACTCATAGAGTTAAAAAGCAAAAAAGTCACTTGTAGAAATGGACGTGACATTGCTTTAAGAAAACGCCAAGAAGTTCTTGATAAAATGAAGGCGCTTCGTGAAATGAAGAAAATCTTGGATTGCTTTGTCGACGCCTGCAATGAAAAGGGAGAAAAAGGCTTAAGTCGTCCCTGTCATTTTTCTTTTGACACCATTTCTTGCAAATTCGGAAAATAACTCATTGTTGACTCTGAGTAGTGTTTAAATTTCACTTTTTTCAACCACGAAGAATTTGCAATTACCGAAATAGAACTAAAGTTCGTCTGCACTCGGTGCTACGTAACACAAAATCTCTCATCATTCCCATTGCGGAGCTTGGTTTTGAACGGATGGCCTATCAAAATGACCAAATTCTCCAGGAATTACAAAATCCGAAGATGCTGCAAATAAGGCCAAATTAATGTTCATGCAGAGCTTCAACTTTTTTTGCTGCCAAATGATGTTTTTTGTCTTTCTCAACAGGAAGCTCCATAAACCGTTCAAAAACTAAATACAAAATCGGCAACACAACCAATGTGAGAAGGGTTGACGAAAATAGTCCACCAATAACCACTGATGCCAAAGGTCGTTGGACTTCTGCTCCGACTCCTGTAGATAACATCATTGGAACAAAACCAAACATTGCAACAAGAGCGGTCATTAGCACAGGCCGAATCCTTAACACTGTCCCTCGTTTTATTAGTTCCAACCCCCTTAATCCTGTAGCTCGTAGATCATTAAAGCAATTGACTAACACAACTCCATTCAGAACTGAAATTCCTGATAGAGCAATAAAGCCAACTCCAGCTGAAATACTAAAGGGGAGTCCATTGAGCATAAGCCCAATAACGCCTCCAACTAACGCAAATGGGACCCCCATAAAAACAAGAAGTGTTTGCGCGACACTTCCGAAGGCCATAAAGACCATTGCTAAAACCAATAGCAATGCTATTGGTGCGAATATCGCCAGGCGATTCCTTGCCTCAATAAGGTTTTTAAAATTTCCACCCCACTCCAAATAGCTACCGGGAGGAAGTTTAATCTCGCTTTCAACCTTCGCCTGAGCTGCCCGCACAAATGTTTCTGTATCAACGCCCCTTGGATTTATAAGTACAGCTACACGACGTTTCATTTGTTCACGATTGATAACTCCATAGCCCTCATCAAACTCAACCGTAGCAGCTTGACTTAGTGGCACCAAGGTTCTTTCACCAAGTTCAACTGGAAGAGAGCGTATGACACTTAAATCTGATCGATGTTTTTCAGCGAGCCGGACAATAACCGGGAACTTCCGAACTCCTTCGTAAATGTAGCCAACCTCTTCACCACCCATAGCAATTTTTACAGTTTCAAGTATCTCTCCCTTTGGCACTCCTAACGAGGCTAGGATTCCCTGATCCGGGGTTACTGTTAAGATGGGAGAAGTACCTTGAAGCTCGGTCTCGGCATCTCCAGCGCCAGGAACTGTGCGAACAATTTCAGCAATTCTTTCTGACACTTCAACTAAGGTCTCAAAATCGTCTCCAAAAACTTTAACCGAAACATCGGCTCGCGTTCCCTCTAGAAGTTCATTAAAACGCATTTGAATTGGTTGACTGACAAGAACACGCTGTCCCGGAATTTCTGCCTCTAGCTGACTTACTATTTTTTGTGTCAATTCAGCCCATGTTGTAGGTTGGTCCTTACCTGTTGGCCACTCTTCTCTATTTTTAAACGTAATGAAAGTGTCGGCAAGATTCACTCCCATAGGATCAGTTGCGACTTCTGCCGTTCCTATGCGACTAAACACGGCCTTTACTTGAGGAAACTCCTTAATGACAGATTCTGAGCTTTGTTGAAGCCTAATTGCTTGATCGAGGGATACATTTACGGGACGTACAAATTGTAGAGTTCTCGATGCCTCATCCATCTGTGGAAGAAACTCCCCCCCAAGTCTATTAAACAGCAACACTCCAGCTAGAATAGACAATACGCCAACTAATATAGTAATTGTCTTAAACCTTGCAGCGGAGGCAAGAAGAGGCTTGTAAAAACGCTCAGCCTGTCGCATAAGCCAGGGATCTTTTTCAACCACCTTTCCACTCATAAAGCTACTTGCTAATGCTGGTACAGTTGAAAATGAAAGAACTAAAGCACAAAAAACAGCAAGTGCGAATGTAGCAGCCATCGGTTGAAACATTTTCCCTTCGATGCCGGTTAAAGCCAAAACGGGAAGGAAAACAACAACAACGATTAGCTCGCCGAAACCAGCCGCTGTTCTAATTTCGACCGTAGCTTCGTAGACTACCCTCTGAATTTCAGCTCTCGTCAGGCGTCTTCCCAGGCTGCCCCCTGCCTCTTTTAGCTTTCTCACGCAATGATCGAGTACAATAACGGCTCCATCAACAATGATCCCAAAATCAAGAGCGCCGAGACTTAAAAGATTTCCTGAAATACCAAAACGCTTCATTAAAATAAAAGTTAAGAGCAAAGATAGTGGAATAACCATAGCTGTTATTATGGCAGCGCGAACATTTCCAAGAAGAAACAACAATATAAGTATGACTAGAGCTGCCCCCGTTAAAAGGTTGTGCTCAATCGTACCGAGTGTTTTGTTTACGAGATCGGACCGATCATACAAAACTTCTAGTTGAACTCCTTTGGGAAGTGTTTTTTCAATCTCCTTAACTCTTTCTGCTACTCGCTGGCTTACATCGCGGCTGTTTTCGCCAAGCAACATCATCGCGGTTCCAATTACAGCCTCTTTCCCGCGCACGAGGGCCGCCCCAGTGCGAAGCTCAGAAGAGAGTTTGACTTCAGCAACCTCCTTGATGAGTAATGTAGTAACTGAGTTTAGGGGCTTGAGCGGAGTGTTTTCTATGTCCTCTAGGTCAGAAAGTAATCCCTGTCCTTTAACTACAAATTGTTCTCCTGACTGTTGAACATATCCGCCACCCACATTAAGGTTAGTCTCCTCTAGAGCCTCGAC
This sequence comes from Bdellovibrionia bacterium, assembly GCA_030424665.1. Lineage (GTDB taxonomy): Bacteria > Bdellovibrionota > Bdellovibrionia > Bdellovibrionales > JAGQZY01 > JAUHWN01. The sequence continues at coordinate 12,211 of JAUHWN010000117.1, forward strand.
AATACTTGAAAAACTGACTCCATATCGTCTTAACTTTTCTGGGTCTGGAATAACATGAAATTGCTTTTCAAAGCCGCCTATGGTGTTGACCTCTGCCACACCTGGCACAGTCAATAATCTGGGTTTTACGACCCACTCTTGAAAGGACCTAAGATCCATTAGATTTTCAAATTCTTTGCTGTCCTTTGATACGTTCTCATCATACTTAAGTGCATAAAAGAATATTTCCCCAAGTCCAGTTGAAATGGGACCTAGTTTTGGCTCAGCATCATTAGGTAGTTCAGAAGCTATAGTTTGAAGTCTTTCTGATACAAGCTGTCTTGCTCGATATACATCGTACCCATCTTCAAAGACTACGGTCACAACCGACAGACCGAAACGACTAATCGACCGTACCTGCTTAACCCCCGAAATACCTCCCATTGAATTTTCAATAGGAAAAGTTATCGAGCGTTCAGCTTCTTCAGCAGAAAGACCACCGGCTTGCGCAAATACCTGCACCTGAGTGTTGGTAATGTCTGGTACAGCATCAATTGGGAGGTGTGTAAAGCTAAACCATCCCAACAGAGCTAGAAGGGCCGTAGCAAAAAGCACCACACCACGGTGATAGACAGAAAAATAAATAATCTTGTTCATATAAATGTCACCTAGTTCCCGTCTGCACAGGCGTCGGCTTCAGGCCCAAAAACATCAAGCTCCACAACTCTTAGCAAGTTGCCGTTTCTAACGACAACCTGATCACCAGATCGAAACTCTGTGGAACTAAATATTGCATAGTCTCCCTTAAAAGTTGGCTCAACTTCTATGGATCGATACCAACCATCTCTTAGACGGTACACAGACAAAAAATCCAAAAAACTCACTAACGATTTCCTTGGCACAGTTACCGTTTGTCCCTCTACGGTTTCAGTCTCTATATTTAAGTTCTCGTTTGCCTTCTCAGATAGTTTGAACCCATCCTTTTCACTTGCAAAAGTAACTGCCTTTCCGGGACCAATTCGATCTTTTGACATTTTCTCTTCTTGTCCGTGGGCCGAACAAGCCAGGAAAAAGGCAAAAATTATCAGAGTATGTATTTTCATAAAAACTCCTTGGGGACTTCACCAGAAAACGAGCGAAGCATCCAGTATAGTTGATAAGCGATTAACTCTTTTTCTTGTACAGCCTCTAGCGTTTCGAGTGTAGAACGATAGCTCTCAACAATTGCCGCTGGCTGTATCATTCCTCTAGAAAAGAGCCGCAATGAATTCGCAATAGAGTTCTTCAAGCTTTTTTGAGAAGGACTATTCTTAAGAAACTTCACGACATCATTATATTGTTCTAGATACACTTTAACTCTAGAAGCCTCTTTAAATCGAGTTTGAGATACTATTGCCTCTGATCTCGACAGTTCGGCTCGACTTCGTTGCCTAGCACCACCGTTGGTGTTTAAAAGTGGAATTGTAAACTCGACTTTAGCTCCCCAGGAAGTTTCATTGCCGTCTTGTTTTTCCATGGTGGGGCCGACAGACAGTTCAGGCCAAGCTAGACTCTTTTCAAGTTCGACTTCCCCCCTTACTCGTTCTACGGAGGCCACGGCCAATCTAGTTTTGAAAGTTTCATTCACTTTGTTTGAATCCAATGGAGGCCACTCTCTTCTTTCACTGGAACTAAGTGTTTCTGAGCCCTTTAATACTCTGCCGATAGACGCTTCAAGATTAGTTTTAACTAATTTTAATTCCTGATTTAGAGTTAAAATTTGAGTATCGAGAACTGTTTTTTGCATTGAAAAAATTGAAACTGCTGTCTTCTCTTCCGGTGTGCGGACAGCTTTTGCTCTTAATCGACCAGTTAAATTCTGAAGCGAGCCTTTCATTTTACTAAGAAGTGATGACCTGGTCATAAT
>JAUHWN010000118.1 GCA_030424665.1 Bdellovibrionia bacterium
ATTCGTATGACTCCACCCACTGACTCGGAACCAAAACGCCCGGATTGGGGACCGCGACTGATTTCTATAGACTCAATGAGGGAGGCGGGGAATCTAGAAAAATCGAATCTCTTGCTCGGATCCGAGGGGTCATTAACTTTAATATCGTTGATATAGACGAGGACGTGTTTAGATTCAGAGCCTCGCAAGAAGAGGCTGGCTGAACCAGATTGGCTTCCTGTTCGAAAGAGTTCAATTCCGGCAACTTGACTCAATAGATCGGCGAGATCCAAGTGGGTGAGTCCCTCAATCATTTCTCTTTGAATGATTGTTTTGGAGTCCCAGGGGTCACCGTAGATTTTGGACCGAGAGCCATAGATCTGGATTTTTTCTACTTCACTAGCCCAAAGGGTTTCGCCGAAGCTTAAGAGCATGAGAATGGGTAATACTACATTTTTTTTGACCATTTGCCCCTACCTAAGCACTAATCCTTATCAAGGTCATAGCCCAGTATGACTATAGTCTGCAAATACAAAATAGATTTAAAAAAGTAGGCTCGAATAGAGACAATAGGTCAAAGGGGAATCAGCAATGAATCAAAACTTCATTCCGGAGCTCATTGACCATCAAATGTATGACTATCCAACTCATACTGTTATTGAGTCGAAAGCGTCCGGACAGCAGGTAATACTTCCTTCGCAAAGTCAGCAGTATTTGAAATACTTAAATGGCGAGTCTTCGATCAAGGAGATCGTAGACAAGGTCAATAGTCAGGGTGATCAGTTTTCGTTTAAAGAATATTTGAGTACACTCGATCGATTGAACTCTGGTCACTTCTTTACAGACGACTCTCTTAATCTAAATTTGGAGAGTTCTACTTCGCAAATTTATGATCAAACGTCATGGTTTGAAAGGAAATTTGGTTTCAAATTGAAGATACTTAGTTCCAAAAAAATAGAGCTGGGTCTACCACGGTTCTTATTTTGGCCCTATGTTCTTCTACCTTTTTTGTTAGGAGGACTCGGCTTAGTTTTTGCCTTTGAGTTTCTGGAGTTCAATAACGATCTTTTTCGGTTTGATAAAAGTTATTTTCTGGGCGCACTTATAATCTACATTTCCATGATTTTAATGAAATCGATTAAAGAAATGTACAAACTTATTTTTTCAATTTTTTTCAATAAAAAAATTCCTAATCTATTTCTTTCCTTTGATCTTATTCCTACATTAAGTGTTGAAGATGAGTCCTTTTACTACAGCGCTGGGAAGTTGAAGGGACTATTTATACTTTTTGGTCAGATCATGATTTATATGGGAATAAGCGGAATCGTTTTTGTGATTAGCAATTCTTGGTGGTATGCAAATATCAGTTTAGCTGCTCTCATTTTAACGTTTTCCGATCTAAATCCTTTTAGAAAAAGTGAGTTGAGTCGTTTGCTTCGCCTTAATTACTCCTCATCGAGTGATTCGCAGGTCCTTTCATACTTAAAGAAACGTTCTTTGATTGCTGTTCTCGATTCAAATGTTCAAACCGAAAACCAAACTTTAATTTCTACATATTCGGCGGTCTCGATACTTTGGATCGCCCTATTTTTCAATTTGTGTCTAAAAGTATTCAATGAGACCTTGAGTAACCTCGTTGTCGCGGTGATTTACGGTGAAATACTTGAAAAGCTCTCTGCGATGGTAATTTTAGCTACTGTCGGGGGCTTAGCGCTACGCATGGTTTACGTTTTGTCCTTAATGATATGGCGAAATCTAATGAGTCCGATCGCTCCGAGCCTCGCCGAAGTGAGAAAGTCCATTTCTACTAAAAGCATAGAAATGGATAAAGCTCATTTGGTAGACAATTTAAAGAAGACACCTGTTTTTTCACAGCTCAGTGACTCGGGGTTAAAATTCATTATTGAAAATTCTAAAGTTGTTCAGCTCGGAAAAGGAAGTCCTTTGATTGTTCAGGGAGTCGACTTGGATGAGGCTTACTTTTTAATTAATGGAACTGTGAGGATTTTCCATACGACGAGCTCCGGAGATGAGAAGTATATTGGAAGCCTTTCTGACAACAGACTTCTTGGTGAATCGGCATTTCTTCAAGCTTCAGAAAAGGCGACCAGCCACATCGTTGCGGAGAAAGATATTCAGGTACTAGAAATCCCTGGTAATCTTTTGCAGCTTTTAAAAGAGCGTCCGGAGTTCGAATCTGATTACCAAGCCCTAAAGAGGGATATTGCTGTTTTGGGTTATTTAAGAAATGTGGACCTATTTTCGGGACTTCCCCATGAAATTACGAGCCTCATTGTTCAGGTTGGGCAGACGGTTCGAAGGGGAATGGGGCAAAGGGTTATTGAGGAAGGGGCCCATGATAGAGATTTCTATGTAATTCTTTCGGGAAAGGTTCAAGTGAGTGTCGGCGATAAGATCATAAAGGAGCTAAAAAAAGGTGACTTCTTTGGTGAGATAGCACTTTTGAAAAATGCTCCTCGAACTGCCACGGTCTCTGTCATGAACGAAGCCGTTTTATTGAAACTGTCGCAAGATAACTTTTGGAAACTCCTTTGCGAATATCCCCAGTTAGGATTGTTTATTGAATCGGTATCAAAAATGAGAACTGCCGATGAGAGCGGTCGATCACCTGAGAAAGCGAGTTAAGGATGAGTGCTTTATCGAAACTATTGCCAGTTGCCGCTCTTGCCGGAGGTGGTGCTGCTAATAAAGATGACATTCAGAAGCATATAGATAAAGTCGTCAATTATACAAAGACGGTGTCTTGTCAGCACGAACTGAACAATATTGCTAAGTTTATCTACATTGAGGTGTCTTCAGGTGGAGCTAAACCGAAGGTATCTGAGTTTTCCGAATTTTTGCGACAAAATCAAAGAACGAATTTGGGTGTCGATCGAGACCCGGCCATCGATTTTTGGGGCACTAAGTATGTCTTAATATACAACAAAGACCTTTTTTACGTCTATTCAGCCGGACCTGATGCCGAATTTAAAACAGAGGATGATCTGTACGCTGGCTACCAGTTTTAGAATGTTGTTTCTATTAATACTCTCAGTGGACATGGTGGCACTGTCATGTATAATTTCATTACTTAATTTGGAGGAAAGACCTTGAGGCAAATTCACATCGTGCCCATTGTAATTTTACTTTCTTTGATGGCCTTTGGCGGATATTTATTTTTTGCGACGAACCTTCTCGCTCCTCCGCAAAAACACGAGATATTGATGAAAGTTAAGGGGCTTGAAAAGTACAAGCTGAATCATAATGGAAAGGAATGGAACTTCTTTCAAGAAGTAAAACCCTATAATTTAGTTTATGTCGGTTTTGTAAATTGCCCAGATGTTTGCCCTCTTACTTTAGGTCAGACGGCAAGTGCGATGAGCAAACTCCCAGGATACAAGCAAAGTAAAATTCGAGTTCTATTTGTGAGTGTCGATCACGAGGCAGATACGCCAGATTCAGTAGCACGTTACGCTAAGAATTTTAACGAGGATTTCATCGGTCTTACTGGAACTAAGGAGCAAATCAGTGATTTTGTGGGGGCTATTGGGGCTCAGTACTTCAAGAGAGAAACCCCAAAAAGTTCGCAAGTTTATAATTACGCTCACTCGGATCGATTATTTATTCTTGATCAGCAAGCCAATTTAATCGCGACGATTTATAGAGCTCATAATGCAGATCAAATTTTAGGTGAATTAAAAAAAATCTTTTAACCAAAGAAGAGAGTTATGTTGAAACTATTTTTCATTTTAATCTTGAGCATCGGATTGGTGTCCTGCACATCGGATAAGGATAAAAAGAAGCAGGTAGAAGATCATAAGGGAAATCATTCAGCCCAAGAAAAAAAGGCTGGTGCCGACTCCCCAGCTCAAATGCAAGAGGGTCTGAAATTAGAAGGGGCCTATTACGTTATTCCTGGTGAAGCTATGAAGATGGCTGCTGCCTATGGAACGATTACTAACACTACAGACGATATTATGGCCCTTAAAGCCAGTAGTGCGAAGTTTTTTAAGACTCTTGAGATCCATCAGACGATAAAAAAAGGTGATGTTACAATGATGGAGCCCATGGAGAGTTTAGAAATTCCCCCTGGAGAGAGCGTGCAGTTAAAGCCAGGTGGTATGCACTTTATGCTCATCGAAGTTCAAGAAAAGATTCCTGAGGGAACCGCCACTGAACTGGCGTTTGAACTCAATGACGAGAAAATGATCAAATTTAATTTTCCTGCTCAGTGAAGTTAAGTCTTACTCGTCCATCCAGTGTTGGCTGGGATCGTAGTTAAGGAATTTTTTTAAGTGATGGGTGAGTAAGTAAAATGGTATCGTATCGATAAGGGCCGCTGACACTTTGAATAGATAGTTGCTCACCAGGAGAGCGGCCATCATAGAGAGAGTCATTTCCCCACGATAAAATGCGGCTCCGAAAGTGATTCCGATTACTGTAATCGAATCAACGAGTTGGCTTACAGTGGTGCTCGCATTGTTTCTGAGCCAAAGGTGCTTACCCTTTGTTAGTTTTTTCCAGAAATGAAAGAGATGGACATCACAAAACTGTGCCGCTAAGTAGGCGGCCATCGAAGCAAAAACAGCACCTGCGGTATTGGCGTAAATAAGACTAAATAGGTCCACGGAACCACCGAGTTTCGCACCATTTGGCAAATAGACGTCTTTTGCAAGCTCTAGAGTCTGCCAAGGAGGCCTGGCATCGGGTGCGACACTTGGTAGGTGTTCTCCCAACCACATTGTAGAAAGAACTAGGGCGTTCACCAGAAGGCCAACCCAAACGACTTGGGAGGCCTTTTTTCTGCCGTAAAACTCACCAATTAGATCTGTGCAAAGAAACGTAATAGGATAGGGCAAGACGCCGACTGCTACTTGTAGGGGGCCAATGTTTATGAACTTTGTAATGCCAATCACGTTGAGCATAGCCATGGCACCTATGAATATACCTGAGAGTAACAAGAAGATCAGTTGTCTGCGATCTTCGTAGTTAATTTGTTTGGACTTTTTGGTCACTTTAAAGCCTCGATGCTTTGACCGGAGTGAGTGCTTGAGGCCTTGGGAAAGCCATCGAAAATAATACTTTCTATGGCATCAGAGGACTTGTTGAGAAAGTCGGGCAGATAGTCTTGTTCCTCTTTATTAAAGTTCTGTAGGACATAAGCTGCTACATCCATTTTAGGATTCGCGGGGCGACCAACTCCGAGACGCACGCGAATGTAATCGTTTGATCCGAGCTTTTCGTTGATATCTCGGATTCCATTGTGTCCGCCATGCCCGCGCTTTGTCTGAATGCGAATGACGCCAAAGTCTTGGTCAATCTCATCGTGAATAACAATAATATTTTGAGGTTTGATCTTATAGAATTCAGCCAAGCCCTGGACGGACTGTCCGGATAAATTCATGTAGGTCTGGGGCTGAGCAAAGATTATTTTTTGATCGTCGAGCTGCATGTGGTAGGTCACAGCTTTTTTCTCAGTTTTATAGGAAGGTTGGCCCGTTGAGGTCAGAAAAGCATCCACCGCCATAAAACCAATATTATGACGGGTGAGCAGATACTTACTTCCTGGATTACCTAATCCGACAACGAGCCACATAGAATTCTTAAAGAATAGCTACGGGATTAGCCTTCTTTAGGGGCCTCGCCAGCAGGGGCTGCTTCGCCTTCTGGAGCAGCTGCAGCAGGTTCTTCTGCTTTTTCTTCTTTAGGGGCGTTAACCGTTACGATGGTTCGCTCTGGAGCAGTCATCGCTTTTACGCCTGAAGGAAGTTTGAGATCAGAAACGTGCAATGAATCATTAAGATTCATCTCTGATACATCAACCTCAATATGATCGGGAATTGAATTGGCTGCACACTCAATTTCAAGCTCACGAAGAGTTTGGTTGATGAGTCCGCCTTGTTCCTTTACACCAATCGAAGTACCCATAAGCTTGATTTCAACTGGAACACGAATGCTTCCGGTCATATCGAGTGCATAAAGATCAACATGCATAGGCTTGTTTGTAGATGGTTCATAAGCAACATTTTTAAAAAGAACACGAAGTGATTGCGCCTCTTTAACTTCAGAATCACCGATTACAAAAACAGTAGATTCGTGTTTAGCAGTTCCGAATCGCTCTACTGTTAACTGGTCGATTTTACAGTTGATGTTTGCTTTTAATTTTGGACCGTAGATAACCGCAGGAATCATTTTTTCTTTGCGATTGGCTTTAGAAATTCCTTTTCCGGTCATGCGAGATTTAACTGAAATTGAAATTTGATCGTTTGTCATTTTTTACCTCTAAAAAACATTAAATATATTCTTAATCAAAAAGGCTACTCACTGAGGCATTTCCGTAAATTCTGCGCATCGCCTCGGCTACTACAGGAGCCATAGTTGTTACTTCTATTTTATTACAAGCCATTGCCGCTTCATTGAGTGGAATCGTATCAGAGACAATAACTTTTTCGAGACTGGATTCTGTGATTCGGCTAATAGCCGGGCCCGAAAATAGGGCATGGGTTGCCATGGCGTACACTTTTTTAGCGCCGTTGTTCATCAAGCTTTCAGCCGCTTGAGTTAAAGTGCCAGCAGTATCAATCATATCATCGACGATGATTGCGACTTTATCCTGAACCTCACCAATGAGGTGGAGGGCCTTTGCTTCGTTGGGGCCCGATCGCCTTTTATCGATAATTGCAATTGGGGCTTCAATTCGTTTGGCAAAAGCTCGAGTTCTTTCGACTCCGCCGGAGTCAGGAGAGACAACGACATATTCGCTCCCTTTACCAAAATGTTCGCGCCAATAGCGAGCCATAGTTGGGATAGCAAATAAGTGATCGACTGGAACATTGAAAAAACCTTGAATCTGGGCCGCGTGAAGGTCAACGCAGACAACGCGGTCCGCTCCGGCCGTCGTGATCAAATCAGCAACACATTTAGCAGATATTGGAGCTCTTGGTGCGACTTTTCGATCCTGGCGAGCATAACCATAGTAGGGAATGACTGCCGTAATCGATTTTGCGGAAGCTCTCTTCAGGGCATCTAAAATGATGAATAATTCCATGTAGTTTTCGTTCACAGGAGGACACGTACTTTGAATGACAAAGCAGCTGTCACCGCGTACGCTCTCATGGATCTCAACTTGGACTTCTCCATCAGCAAATCGCTTAAGGATACAATCACCTAGTTGAACCCCTGCTGCTTCGGCCACTTTCTGAGCAAAAGCAGAATTCGAATTCCCAGTAAAAATCTTCAGTCCAGACATAGTGGGTTTATGTCGCACATCTCCATTGAAATGTCTAGAATTGTTTAGGATTTACCTGCTAGGAGCTGCAAAAACTGTGGGGTGCGGTGAGTAATTCTTTCAAATTACTGAGTTTTTAAATTTTCTTTCCGTAGGAGAGAGGGAGAAGGGAGTTGGGCGACCCATTCCATTAATGACCGATTGTCCCAGTCTCCATGCCAGGTAACGAGGGGCTCCAAAGGTTCATTATAGCCCCTAGAGCGATAGCGATCGACCAGAACGGCAAAATAGAGTCGGGTCAAATTAGAGTAGAGGGTTTTATACCTTCCTTCTAAATAGGTAGAATCCGCCGAGGTGGGAAATCCAATATGTGCGACCCTTGGGAATTGCAAGAGCTTGTCTGCAAAAATCAAACAGGCGCTGGCGCAGTGACCATCGGTTAAAAAATAGATTTCGGCGCGAACCGGAGACGGATAAGACTCATTCCTCGAAGGAGCAGGGGTAAGAGCCAAGCCTTTTTTGAGGCCAAATTGAATCGAAGCAATGGAAGTCTCAATGGCTCGATAACTGGGTGATTTCTTGAGCCCTTGTTTTTTGAGCTGATTTAAAATCCCTTGGTAATGTTTAAGATTTTCGGGGCTCACACGAATTTGACCATAGCGGCGCGATGGTTTAGCAAAGAGTCGATAACTCGTATACTCGGGAGTAAACAGGGCATTTAAAACTTCATCGCCCCACCGTGGTGCTCCCCCTCGATTATGGCGCAAATCAATAACTATTTTCTGAGCAGACCTAATTTTTTTTAGTGTCGAAATTAATCGAAAAAAGCGCTTTCTATCTTTTGCCTGGTCAATTTGAAAGCTCGGAATATTGACCCAGTAAAAATTCTTTTTAATCTTTTTAACATTCATTTCTGGGCTGGTGCCGAAAGAAGCTTTAGTAAGAGGGTCTTTAAGGTGAGTGAGTGCTGGGTGATAATTAAAGTTATAGGCCCTTCGAGTCTTTCCCTCTTGAAAAATACAATTTCTCGGCCTTTGTACGAAGGGATTCTTGTGGTCGAAAAGGATATAAGGGGAATACATCACCCAGTGTGCCTGAAGATTGGGATTACCCATATAGGGAAGAACGTCCGTTTGTAAGATATCGAGAACTTTTCGTCCATCACACGAAAGCAGGATTGAATTTATTGGCGGAAGTTCGCCAAAAAGCTTTGTATCTTTTGAGCGGTAATGAACTACAAATTGATTTTGTCGATAGGCTATAATGAGGCCCGGCCATTCGAGATTCGGTGCTTCGAGCTTGTCCGAAAAATCAAAGTTAAGGTGACTGTCTTGGAACCCTTTAATGTAGTACAAAAGGGCGTATCGGTACCCGAATTCGTTTTCGACCCGTTCGATAAGTTTCATGCTCTCTTGGGTGCCCCTTAGCATCCAATCGCGGAAAAAAGGATTTTCCTTGTCTACGGGACCGGGATGTTCTTGGCTAAGAATTCTATTGGCATCTTTAAGGTCGCGAATGGCCAGAGTTCGCCAGTCGGTTTCTTCTTCCCTTGGGGCTCCTTTGGATAGATGGCTCGTCGTCAGAAGCAAGAAGATGAGTATTAAGGAAACACTGATTGGATGGCCCGAACTCATTGCTCTCCTTGCATGAGGCTGAGTAAGCTTTTAGCGGCCTGAGCTCTATGAGATATTTTGTTTTTTTCTGATCGTTCCATTTCTGCTAGTGTTTTTTCATAAGAATCGGGAATAAAAACGGGGTCGTAACCGAATCCACCAGTTCCCATTTGCTTTGCCGCAATGGTTCCTTTGAGGTCTCCGGTGATCACGTGTTCATTTCCATCAGGGTCGTAGACCACCAGGGTGCAAACGAATTGGGCCTTTCTGTTAGAGCCACAGCGAATGGACATCATTTTCAAAAGCTTAGCTACATTTTCGGAGTCTTGAGCTTTTTCTCCAGCATAACGGGCGGAGTGAATCCCCGGTAATCCATTGAGGCCATCGACCTCGAGGCCAGAATCTTCGCCGATGACCCAGTGACCCGGTTGAACTGCTTTCATTGCCTTTGCCTTGATTCGAGCATTGGCCTCAAAGCTATCACCATCTTCTGGTGGCATGGTAAAGACGTTGAGGTCAGCCGGTGAGAATATTTTAAACCCCTTTGGTTCTAAAATATTTCGGTACTCATTAAGCTTCCCACTATTTGAAGTCGATACCCAAATATCCATGTCGAATCCTTTTCTATGAGTGAGCCGGGGTTAAGCCCTGTTCGCTGAGGCACTGTTCTTGAGCTTTAAAGAGTTCTTCACATCCACTTTGCGCTAGATCGATCATTGAGTTCATTTGATCGCGAGTAAAAGCAACTCCCTCAGCGGTCCCCTGGATTTCTACGAACTTGCCGTCTTGAGTCATTACAAAATTCATATCGGTTTCGGCATCACAGTCTTCGACGTAATTGAGGTCGAGAAGAGGGCCACTTTCGGTAAGTCCCACGCTAATCGCCGATACTAAAAAGTTCATAGGATTTTCTTTGATATCGCCTTCTTTAAGGAGTTTCCCGAGAGCGAGAGAAAGCGCCACGGCACCACCGGTAATCGAAGCAGTACGAGTGCCTCCATCTGCTTGGAGAACATCGCAATCGACGATGATTTGTCGTTCTCCCAATTTATAGAGATCAACACACGAACGAAGAGAGCGACCAATGAGTCGTGAAATTTCTTGGGTTCGTCCGCTATTGGCAGCCTTATCCCTTCTTATTCTTTCGTGAGTAGAGCGCGGGAGCATTCCGTATTCAGCGGTGACCCAACCTTTTTCGGTTCCTTGTAACCACTTTGGAATATTATTTTCAACACTTGCCGTACAGTGGACTTTCGTATCACCAAATTCGATGATCACACTTCCTTCGGCATAGCGATTAGCTTGGGGGCTAATACGGACAGGGCGTAATTGATTTTCTTTTCTTTTATCGATTCTCATGGCCTAATTTAGGCGCGTATTCGCGGATTTGTCCACGATTTCTTTGTATTTGACGATACCCTCATAGATTTTTTCGACGATTTGATTTTGGTACCCGGAACGGTGCAGCCTTTTCGCTTCGTTGGGATTAGAAATGTATCCAATTTCAATGAGTACAGAGGGTACTTGAACATTACTCACTAAATAAAATGGAGCCTGTCTGACAGCATTTTTTCGTTTCTTTGAGTAGGGAACATCCCAAGTTTTGTACAAGCTGCGGCTCAACTCTTGACTGAGCCAAATTCTATTTTGTCTCTTGAGGTCGTCGATTATAGATTGAATATCTGACTTCGCAGGTTTTTCTTTTACTTTTCCTTCTTTGAGGATGTGATGGTTTTTCTGTTCGACACTGGCCAGGTACAGTGAGATTTCCTCGCCTTCGAGAGGGTTTTGAAAGTAGAATTCAACGCCCCTTGCTCTGGGATCGATTGATGCGTTGGCGTGAATAGAAACAAAAAGATCTGATCCTTTTCTTTGGGAGAGTTCCTCCCTCTGATTGAGACTGAGATAACTATCATCATACCGAGTGAGCTTGGCCTCAAATATGGAATTCTGATTTAACTTTTTCAAAAGTTTTTTTGCGAAGACAAGTGTGAGTTCCGCTTCGACATAGTTTTTACGAACAGCTCCTTGATCGGTTCCACCATGACCTGGATCAATGAGAATGTTCATCGTTTCTTTAGTCGCTTCGCAGAGTGACGGATTAACAAAATTGACCGCTATGGAAACGAGAAAAATGAGAAGAAGCTTCATTACATAATTTTAACTTTGATCGGTCTAAAGCTGTATCAAGGAGGCAAAAAAACGGACGATACTACAGAAAAAAAAGACGACCTGGAAGGATCGAGGGGGGAGGACCAGGTCGCCAAGGGGGGATTGCTAATTCCTATTTGAGCAAGGGGAGTGCCACTGCCAGTGTAAAAAAGAATGGATTTGAGCCCCCAAAAGTGAAAAAAAGTGGCTCTTTTTGCAGACAAAATACGTCACAGGCCTCTTTCGGAACTTCTACTTTTGATACTCGATGGTGGAACTATCTATTGGTCATATATGAATTTTCCGAAGTGCTGAAAAACTTATGTACAGCCTCGCAGAAAACGTCTCGCTATAAAACGCCTTGTCATAAGTTCGACAGTGCTTTATCCAACCAAAGTCTTAAGACTTTAGTCTCTTAGGTCGATAAGTTTAGTAATAATTAGGGTTTAAAAGGTTTGATTATGGAAAAGTACAGAAAATTACTGATCGTTTTTATCGCTGGATTAACTGTCACAACTTTAGTCTTGTCTGATGCAATCGCGGCTGATGAGCAAACGGCATTACTTGAAGCTGAGATGGCGTTTGCCGATTCAGAGGCCTCAATTGCAGAAGCAGAAGATGCTTTAAAACGGGCCGAAGAAGAAGAAGCCAAGGCAATAAAAGCCAAGTCTCAAGCCAAGAATGAAATTCAAGAGGCCCAAGCTCAAGAGCAAAGAGCAAAGGTTGAAATCGCGAAGGCTGAAAAGCGAGAGAACTCGGCTAGAGATGTTCGATTGTCTGCTGAGAAACAAATTCAAGCAGCACTTCAACGGCAAGAAGTCGCACGAAGAAGTCTCGAAGCTGCTGAGAAAAGACTCAAAGAGGCGATCGCGGCTCGTGATAAAGCTCTAGCTCTGAAAAAAGCAGAGGAGCAAAAAGCTCTTGATTTAGAAAAGCAAACTAAAGATCTAATAGCAGAAGGTGACCAAGTTAAGTCGGACGAAGCAAGGCTTCTTAAAGAACTCAACCAGGTTAAGAAAAACATCATACGTTTGACGAAGAACTTTCAATCGGCTCAACGTAAAGCTTTCAAAGACGAAACTAAGATGCGTAAGAACATCAAGCTTTACAGAGAAGATTTAAGGTCTTTAGCGGATAAACTCAACAAGCTCGAAGAAAAACTTGTCGTACCAAGACGAGTTGCTTCACTTGCAGCTTTACAGCCTTCGAAAAAGACAAAGGGTTGGTCACGAGTCAAACGAACTTGTAATGTACGATCGGCTCCTAGTAAGGGATCAAAAATTGTTGGTAAGAAATCAGCAGGTGAAAGACTCTATGTTGAAAAGCTCAACCGTCGTTGGGTTCATTTGATAATAAAAAAAGGAGCTTTTCATAGCTCCTTTTTTTGTGCTCTTAGCTTTGGATTTCTTTATATTGTGGCTTGTAAAGTCCCAATCCCTTTGGTTTTGACTTTGCTCCTTGAGGCCCAAACTCTTTTGCCTTCTGTGCGAGTTCGTTAGGATCCTGGGAGTGATCCTTCTCGATTGCCTTATCGGGCAATGTTTCGACATGGAGACTCTGAGTTGGGAAGGCAAATTCGACGTTGAGTTCTTCGGCTAATCGCAATATTTCTAGATAAATGTTTTGCCTCTCAACGAGTTCTTCTGACCAATCTCCTACGACTAAGAAGAAATAAACCATAATATTTAAAGAGAAGTCTCCATAGCCGGAAAAACAAACATGGAAGTAGTCTTTTCTTACGAATTCATTGGCGTTTAGAATATTTTTAACCCCCTCACAAAAAGCTTCGATTTTTTCAGGTGGCGTGTCGTAAGTCAGTCCAAGAGTGGTGTTCGTTCGGCGAAACATCCTCTGTCCATAGTTATCGACACGGGTGTTAGCGACCGTTGCATTTGGTACACTAACCACAGAGTTATAGAAGGTGCGGACTCGAGTCGATCTAAAGCCAATCTCTTCAACTGTCCCGTCCATACCATCAACGTTAATCCAGTCACCAATTTTGAAGGGGCGATCAATTAAAATCATGACCGAACCAAATAGATTGGCTGCAGTATCTTTGGCGGCAAGTGCAAAAGCGAGACCCCCGAGTCCTAAACCAGCAATGAGAGAGGCGACGTTGACTCCCATGTTTTGCAGTACCAGGAGCGTTCCGAAGGCGACGGCCACCACACGCAAAACTTTGACAGCAAAAGGGACAAGCTGGTCGTCGAGTTCACTTTCTGTTTTATCTGCGATGGTCATAAAGTAGTCACCGAGAAAACTAATGAATTGTAGTGACATCCAGACGAGCGATATGCCTAAGAAGACTTGAACAAGAGCATTGATAATTGTTCTAAACGTTCCCTCAAGAGCTATAATTTCTAGGCCAATAAACCAAACGATCACGGCTATAAAAAGGGCTGCCGGACGCTCGATGGCAAGTAGAGCTTTGAATCGCCAAGCATCTTCGTCTTTAAAGAGGCCTTTAGCGTGGCGAATGATGAATGCAGCTATTAACTTTAGAAGCAGACCGAGGATTGCAAAGAGAAAGAGCCCAATGAACTTCCAATTTGGAACATCAAGAGTTGTCCTTTGTGCCCATGGCGGAACATATGCCTCAATAATACTTTTCTTGTAGAGTGCACCTTTGCCACTTCCCTCGACATAGGGGAGGTCGGAGACACGAGAATAAAAGATTCTCGCCCGAGTCCACGTGTCTTCAGTTATTAGCCATTCCTCGGCCCGATCTCCTGAATCCATTTTTTTAATGACGAGTTCAGTATCTTTCAGTCTCCATCGAGATTTATCGTAGCTTTCATCAGGGATGTATTCGTAGTTAACTAAAATGACCCGGTCGATGACTTCTTTAAGTAAGATCGCTGCCTTTTCTTTGTCCTGTTCTGTGATTGTTATTGAATTAGTGGGGGCAAAGGTTCGTAGAGCATCTTCGATTCGTCGTTTTTTATCTTGATCTTGATTTTTAACGCCTTCCCGATAGTCCTGCATGGCTTGCATGAATGTTTTTAGGGTGGCTCTTGGAGAGTCGGTTTTCACAGGAAACAGTGGTGAAGCCGAGGTGTCGATACAGAAAAGCAGAAGTAAAA
>JAUHWN010000248.1 GCA_030424665.1 Bdellovibrionia bacterium
TTTCTTTAAGGTCCTGGGCTTCTTTAATTATGACCATGCGACGCTCGGTCATCATGGGAAGAGTCTCTATAACATCTCTAATCTGTACGGGCTCATTACTCTGCCCGTAAAAAACATCGAGATTAAAGTCTTCCAGTCCTTCACCAATCACACTGGTTTTCATGGTCTCCAGACTTTCTTCAATCAGAAAGTTTTCGTCACCGTATAAGAAATAAAGAGGAGCCACATCGCCCTTATGAAGAGAAGTATGAAGTCGATTAGAATTCCACACCGCCATCAAAAGGTCTCCGTCAATTGGTTATGTGCTTCGAGCATCATATCCTGGGCAATAAGGTTGATCGTATTGATACGACTACTGTGATTATAAAGGGGGTTCACCGAGTTGAGTTGCGCATTCCCCACCCGAGGTGCGGAGTAGCGGCGCTCACCTTGAAAACGGCCCTTCCATAGAACGGCTCGATCGCTTTCTCTGACCATTTCTAAAGTCATAGTTATCAACACTCGGTAATCAGCAGTTAAAATACTTCCTTCAGGAAGACTTCCGATATCTTTTTTCGTCAGAGGTGAACCGGGAACAAATTGCAGGGTTTCAATTTTACCCACAATTTTTACCGGCGCTTCTCCTGAGTTCAGAAGGTTAATTTTTTTTGACCGACTGAGCTCTCTAATAAATGCATTGGTAAACTCGGTCTCAATCCCTGGCTCCATAGTCATGTTCTCGAAAACCGGGACTGCAACCTCTGTATATCCGCCGGGCAGGTCACGATCTAGGGTGCTAAATCGATAGGCACAACTGGGCAGAAATAACAGAATGAGGAGGTACCTTAACATGCATTCAAGCTACTCCTGCACCCCGTTAATTTCAAGCCTGATTTGAGCCTTGGAGCCCTAAAAACATTCGCAACTTGTCAAAACCCTTGAAAATTCTTAAGACTGAGGGGAAAGAAAGGAAGCGACCTTAATGAAGAGACCTCGACTTATGGCACCGGGTCCAGTCCTCGTGGGACAATCGGTGATGAAACGAATTTCTGAGAGCATCATCCACCACCGCACCCCCGCCTTTACCGAACGCCTTAACTCGGCCTTAAAGAATTTAAAGAAGATCTTCCAAACCGAACAGGCCTGCATGATCCACGCCTCAACTGGCACGGGAGCCATGGAATCAGCTATCGTAAATACCCTGTCACCTGGAGACGAAATTCTCGTGGTTTGTTGTGGTCGCTTCGGCGAGCGCTGGGCAGAAATTGCTGAAGCTTACGGCATTAAGGCCCATCGAATTGAACAAGAATGGGGAACTTCATTAAAGATTTCGAATCTTGAAAAAGCACTCAAAGATCACCCCAATGTAAAGGCCCTTCTCAGTCAAGCCTGCGAAACCAGCACCGGAGCGATTCATCCAATTAAAGAGATGGCCGAGAAAATGAACGACCACTCTGGAATTTTTATGGTCGATGGAATCACGGCCCTTGGCGCCTATCACATACCCATGGATCGCTGGGGGATCGACGTCCTTATCGGTGGTTCGCAAAAAGCCTTTGCTCTGCCCACGGGTTTGAGTTTTATTTCTCTTTCTGAAAAGGCCTGGAAGTTCTATGAAGAGGCCAAGTGCCCGCGATTTTACTTTGATTTAAAAAGCGAAAAACTAGCCAATGACAAAGGGCAAACGCGATTTAGTTCCGCTGGAAGCCTTATTGAAGGCTTAGAACTTTCTCTTTATTATCTCACCGAAATGGGGCTCGATAATCACTTTCACACCATAGCCGACCGCGCTTTTTACTTTAGAAAAGCCATGAAAGAAATGGGGCTCGAATTTTTTCCAGAAAACCCATCACCTTCACTAACGGTCGTAAAGGTTCCCGAAGGAATTGATGGTGTAAAGTTTCGTGCCCACATCGAAGACAAATACAATGTCACCGTTATGGGAGGCCAAGAAAAACTTAAAGGCCAAATTATTCGCATAGGCCACATGGGGGCACAAAACCTCAATGACTATTTGCTCACAATTTCTGCCATTGGTAACAGTTTGATCGATCTTGGATTTGCTCTAAGTAAAGAACAGGTCGATCGCGCCGAACTGAATTACAAGTGTAATTGGCAGGAGCGGGAGTCAGGGCATGGCTAAGGGTAGCGCCAAAATCCTTGTCTGTGGCCGCTTTCACGCCGAGGCCCTCAATTGGTTAAAGAGCCAAGCCGATGTTAAACACAGCTCTGATAGTAGCCCCACGCCTGAAGATCTCGCATGGGCAGAAGGCCTTTTGATTCGCTCAAAGACGGCTATTAATAAAGACCTGCTCGATCAGGCTCCAAATTTAAAAGTCGTTGTCACTGCCACCAGTGGCTTTGATCATATTGATCTTGAGGCCGCCGAGAAATCCGGAGTTTCTTGTTACCATGTGCCCGAGACCCAAAGCATTGCCGCAGCCGAACTGACCATAATGCTAATGATGGCCGCCTGTAGAAAATTTACCCTGGCCAGTAGCCAACTCCATAAAGGGGATTGGCAAAGAGAACTTCTTCTTGGCAAACAACTCACTGGTCAAAGCCTTGGAATCGTTGGTTTAGGACGTGTTGGTAAAGAGGTGGCTGAACGTGCTCTTGCCCTTGGCTTAAAAGTCTCAGCCTTTGATCCTTATATCCAAGAGCATGATCCAAGCATCCCCATGCTTGGATTTGAAGAGCTCTTGCGCTCCTCTGATATTGTGACCTTACACGTGCCAAAGACTTCAAAGACCCGTCATATGTT
>JAUHWN010000119.1 GCA_030424665.1 Bdellovibrionia bacterium
AAATTGAAAAGAATGAGGCAAAATATCGAGTCGTAGAGATTGGTGAGCGTGGCGGAATTGAATCCGAAAATGAATTTTCAGGATTGGACCAAGCCCGCGTTCATTTTCTAAAAACGATTTTCTATCTGGATGGTTCTTTTAACCGAGACATCTCCCTGACTTATTATAAAATCAATTAAACTAAATTCTTGAATTTTCTATCAAGAAGTTACACTTGTACTGCCAATTTGATGTTTAAAATGACAATACACGGTGTTTACATAGTTTACAGTGGTTTCAATTTGGAACCATTTTGGTCTACGCCTTGCACTTAGCAATGACAGCTTGCTTTTGGAAAAAATTTTTTTGGGGATGAAATGAAACACTGCTTGATTACATTAAGCTTATGTCTATTCCTTTGTCCTTTTTCTGAGTTAAGGGCAGAAATTGAAGTCCTTAACCGACTCCAAGACGATCGAGTTAACTTACAGGCACAAAGGGACGCCATTGAGAACAGTGAGAAAGTGAAATTGAAAGTGGGGAATCAACTTTCTAGTTGGTTCATTTTTGGCTTCCGGTGAACGTTGAGGGAGAAGAGAAATCTATTAATAGCCTAGGGATAGGGCTCAATCGAACTCTTTCTGAGCGGGGGCTTCGGCTTCTCGCTCAGGAAGAGGTACGATTTGGAAGTTTTCGTGGATTAAGTGGAGTAATCTACATCGATTCCAAAGATGATATCGTAAAATCACCTTCATTCAAATTTTCAAAAGAAATATTTTTCACAGTTAGAATAGTCTGACTTCTGGTTCTAAGGTTTTTAACTTTGAGTTTCTGAGCGCGCCAAACCTTGCCGTACTTTTTGTAGTTACTAAATTGCACCTTCTTACTAAGTTTTCCACGTTTATTGTAGTAACTGACTTTCATAATTCGGTAGTTTTTGACATCAATCCAAGTTTTAATTTTACTATAAGAAGAAGCCGACTTATCTTTGACCTTGCTCAGAATAATAGCTACTTTCTTGCCCGATTTCTCATAGACTTTTTCGACTTTGTTTTCAAAGTTCTTATAGGTTGATGTGCTCAAGTCTTCATAACTCAAATCAGAATCCAAGAAATTTCCACCCTTTCCTGAAGAGGTAATTCGACGCGAGCGGCGTTCAGAGGGTAAGAAAAGCCATTGATTCTCTTCTGCCCCCTTTTCATCAATACTCAAAAAACCAACTCCTCGTAAATCCTCAGGTGCCTGCAGCTTTACCAGAGCTTTTTTGGTTGATTGATTCTGCTTTTTAATGGTGAGTTCACGTTCCTTTTCAGAACCATCTCTGCCCTTTATCAGCATCTTCAACTGAGCAACCTCGTTGGAGGCACGCGTATTTACCTCGACCTTTTTGAGAATTTCATCGGCTGACATTTCACCAGCCTGTACAATCGAAACCACTGAGAATGAGGCAATGGCGAAGCCTATTAGTAACTTATTTGCTAAATTAAGCATGTTTAGCGTCCTTTCCTAAGCTATCAAAATTTTTGATTAAATATTTTTCTTTTAAAACTATTATTCCTAACAAGAGCCTCGGCAATAAATAGAGATCTGCGAAGAGACCGCTCAAAATGGCCACGACCATAAATATGCCAAAACTTTGGCTAACACCAAATTGACTAAATACGAAAATTGAAAATCCCGCCATGCTAGTCAGACTAGAAAGTAAACATCCCCCTCGTTCCCTACGGAAGATTGTCAGAATATCAACTTTTTTTGTCTTGTGTTTCAGCTGTTCTCTCAGGGAGTTTAATAGATAAATTGTATTATCAAAGGCTAATCCCAGCGAAATGGAAAATACGATGGCAATTCCGGGCTTTATGGGAATCTGAAAAATAAGCAGCAGAGTTAAAAGAGAAACTGCTGGCACAAGATTGGGAAGAATCGCCAGAAGCGACCAACTTAATGATCGAAACTGCAGAAGAATTAGTAAGAAAATAAAACCGAGTGCACTAAAAAATCCAAATATTAGGCGCTCAGAGAGCTCTCTATTGATTTGATGGTGGCTGAGAGCCTGGCCCGCAACTAAAACTTCGGACTCCGAAAAACTGTTCTGAGCTTTTTCCTTAATTTGCGCTACCAGTGAGATCACCTCTGCTGAATTTTTATCTTTTAAATAGAGGGCCACTCGCGTTGATTGGCCACTGGGACTTAAAAAGTAGTCAATAGGATTCTCTTCGCTCGTTCCATACAAAAAAAGAGTTTCCTTAATCTTCGCATTGTCTTCAATTCTACGTTCTTTATGACTTGCTAAGTTAATAAAGTCTGAAAGCGCTAAAGCACTTCCAACTTCATTTTGTTCGCGGAGCCAACTTAAAAAGTGTTCTAGCCGTAAAAGTTGATCTGAATGCTTAAAACTATTGTTGGCACTTTTACTATTGATCACTAAATTGAGAGGCAATAGACCTCCCATATTTTCATCGATATATGAATTAGCCACTTGAATTCGATTTCCTTGCGGCAAATCGTCCATGAGACGTGTCGACCAATTGAGACCCTTTGAAATTTGAAGTGAAGTCATTATAGAAAGGCCAATCAATGACCCCACAACAAGGACGGGCAATACTCTCTTAGTTTTTTGCACCTGAATTGTAATGAGGGCGACAAAACTGAAATTACGTGGTTCTGGAAGCTTTATATGGGCATAGATTAGAGGAAGAAAAGTCAGAGAAAGTAAAGTAACAAGACCAACACTCAAGCAAACTCCAAGGCCGAATTGACTAATCACCGGTACCGATGAAGGTATAAGACAAGCAAAGCCTATGATCGTAGTTAGACTCGCTAATATTTGCGATCTAAAAAGCCTACGACTGGTTTGATGAATTAAATCAACTTTATCTATTTGTTTGTGTTGAGAACCTTTCCAGAGATTAATCTGATAATGTGAAGCGATCGAGATAAATGTAATCGCGATCAAAATAGGAATACTTGAAGTCAAGACTGTAAACGGAAGCTCAAGGATATTTAGTATTCCAAGAGACAGAACATTGAGAACTAGGAGTGAGAGGAAACAAATTAAGGGAGCAGCAAAACCTTTAAAAACGAACGAGATAACTAGTAGAGCAAGAATCAGAGATAAAAAGGTAAAGAGTGCTATTTCAGAGTTCAACATGCGGCTCATTTCGTTGCCAAATACAGGGATACCACTCAAGTAGTATTCTTCGGAGAAATTTTCTTTGAGAATTTTATTCAACTCAGAAATGAGCACTGATCGCTTCTCTTTGCTGAGCGGTTCGGTATGCAAAAGAATATTGGTCGCTCTTCCATCTTGAGAAAGGAACTGCGGAACAATGGTGGGGTTTTCGAGAGCTCTCGCCTTGTCTTCTAGGTCTGATATCGAACCTAGATTAAAATGGTTAGCTCCAAGAATGACTATGGGTAAGTTTTGGATAGTGGTTAAATACTCTACACTTTCTAAATCTTCCAGCTGCTCGGTTAGGTCACTGAGCTTTTGCAGTGAATCATCCTCAAGCCATGTCTCGCTTTCTGGATGGGTCAAACTAATAAGAATAGGGCTCGTCTCTGTTAAGAGAAAATCGTTCTTAATTTTTTCTTGAAGATCGATACTCGGATGATTTTTCGGTTGGAATTGTTTTATGGAGTATTTCGTTTGGATACGGTTTAGGAAGAGCGCAAAAAAGATGGTCACTAATAGCAAAAGACCAAAAGAACCTATGAGAGCTTTTTTCCCAAGAATTTGATATTTAAATTTTTTCGAAAAAGAACTTTCCATTTAAGGCGCTACTTTCTAATACCCAGGCCTTTTTTACGGACAATAGTCCTTTAAACTTTAGTCCATAAGAACTCTGCCGATAGAAAAATATGAATCGATTGTTACTTGTTCTTTTTCTTATCTGGAGCGGCTTTGCAAGATCTGAGACTCTGTACTCAGACTTCGTATTTGTTATGAAAAATGTCGATTTTATAGAGACTCTACCAAAGTCCATAAGGGGATCCCACTTTGATCAAATTGAAGATATACAGATCAAAGAACCGCTCAACACTAAGATTGAAGGAATTACCTATAGTCTCGCCTACTCCGTGGAGTATAACTTAGAGCAACTTAATCTTGGTAAGTTTCCGGTGAGAGTTGTCATAGAAAATTTCAATTTGAATATTCAAAAAATCATAACTGATGACATTATCGAAAAACAACGAGGAAACATTCTGCTGCGTACAAGAGTTCAAGGTCAGTGCAAAAAGCTCAACATTACATCTAAAGATTCTAATCTCGCGGTAAATGCGAACGTAGCTCTCGTTGATAAAGCCGGACTTTTCAATCCTTCGATTCGTCTCGAAAATATTGATCTATCAACGGAACTGGATATCTTCGTCGATTCTTGTGAAGGCTTTAAAGATTACGAAAATGAACTTCGTGAAGCTATTTTTAGCTGGATCAAAGAGGAATCTGATGTCATCAAGGACACCGAAAAACAAGTTCAACAAGCTTTTAGGCAGAAGGTTCAGGAGGCCCTTGCTGTCGCTCTAAAAACCCAAGAAGAGACACTATTAGAAAATGGAAAAGTAACTCTTATCCCCTACTATCTAAAGGCTCATACCAACGGCAAAGACCTATTTGTGCATGGCCGAATCTTCGCACAGATGGACAATCAAATAAGTCGTATAGAATATATCCCAATGCAAATTAACCCTTTTCAATTACCAAACAGTAGTAGCTTAATCCTCTCATTGGACTACTTAAAGAAGCTTTCGAGTCTCGTTTATCGCAACGGCGGCTATTTAAAAGATTTCTACAGTCAAGAAATACCAGCTTTGCGCGATCTACACCAAAATCGATTTGCCCAGGCCTTTGTCTTTCCGGATATGTCAAATTTTCCGACGAATGCGAATTTCGTTCTACGAAGTTACCTCGTTCAAGACCCAACTATGAATTTCACTCAAGGTCAGGAACAACTCATGGCCCGAATCGTCAGTCGAGCTCGAATCGACAATTGGGTTCCACGGGATGGCGAATATCAAAAACAACTAAGTATTAACTCGAATTTTGAAGTGGATGCATCAGTGAAAATCCTTGGCAACCAACTGATTCTCGATTTTGGCGAACCGAATTTCGATTTACAGGGCGTTTGGGACAACGACTATATTGCTAAATACGACCCCAACACCTTCGTCGATCTTTCTCGGTTTAGAGAGGGAATCGAATCAAGCCTCTCTGATCTCGATTTTGAATTCACTCTCCCAGAGCTCAAGCTTAGAATCGACAAAAAAATGGGTCCCGACTTTATTGAACTCAAACAAAATTATATCTTTATCAATTATGTTCAAAAATAGATCTTTAGTTGCCCGCGAATTCGGTCATTTTTGGAGAAGCTTCCCAGGAAGCTCTCTTGAGAGCCTCCAATGGTTTCGATAGACACTAGAAAACTGAAATACCTACTTAACTTGGACTCGCTTGTAAACTGAATAAAATAACCAGAATCTTCGAGACTAAAAAGTCCACCCAGGCTCATTGAACTCTGCGAGGTTAAACTGAGACGAGAACCAAATCCCAAGCTATTTTGAAAGAAGTTTCCACTACCACTGACTAAGTTGTCAGCCACTTCATTACTTTTTCCAAAATAGTAATTCAGAATTAAACTCAACTGTTTACCGAAAGTTCTAAACGAATACTCAAGTCCCATCGCATTTTGATGAGACCAAGCAGGAACTCCTAATACCGAACCCAAAGTGTCCGAATAGAGGGTTTCGATGCGAAAAATAAGTGGCCCTATAAGTTGCGTAAGCTGAAATGACGAGTTCCTCTGCTTATAATAGATGGCTCGCAATTCAACATCCGAATCGATCAAAACGGTATTTGCTTCGTCGGGACTTAAAACACCTGAAACATTAATGAAAAAGTTTGGAGTTGAGGCCAAACCCTCATAAAAGGAAAGTCCAATGTCGGAACGATCGAGTCGCAGCGTAAATCTTCCGCCATAGTTGTGTCTAAAAGCATCTTTGAGAACCTCTTCACGGGAATAGACGTACGCAAACTCCTCTGGAAGCTTTAATTTTAAATCCTCGGTACTGGTATCTAAAAGAACCTCCCGAGGAAGCCAGCGGCTGTCTTCGGCTGGTAGCACTGGGTGACTTTGGTAGGGAATGTAAATCATCTGAAACGACCAATTCATCTTCTCAAAAAGAATATCGACAACGGGGCTACCAATTCGTTGGCTATTAAATAGATCGAGGTAGGATTTTGGACTTAAATTATCCGCAGGACTATAAAGGTCAAAAATTCCCCAATTGTAAGTATTAAAGCCAATTAGAATTTGCCAGGGATAGGAGCGATACTTCCAAAAAGCTTCTTTTGGATTGATAAATAATAGTTCGCTTTCAACATCGGATTGAGAGTTCGAGCGAGCGTTAATACGCAACTTAAATTCACTACTCTGCCATTTCTTAGCCGCAAAAGCCTCGGTCTCTATAATAATATCACTTTTACGGGTTGGCTGGTTCAATTCAGAAAAAAAGTTTTGGTAGTCGATTCCAAGCTCAAGGCCATAACTTGCCGAAGCGCGAGCATTAAAGCTAAGCCCATAAACAATGACAATGAATGTAAGAAATTTAAAGACCAGGCCCATAGAAAAATAATGTCATAGGCTTAATAAATTGTCAGGGCCAAAAAAAAGGACTCCTCAGTTATGGGAGTCCAGAACACGCACTCAATTAACGTACACTTTCAGAACTAGAAGTAAAGCGACAGTACTACTAAGACTACTAAAATACGTTCCTTCTAACTACTTACCAAGACACCCTCAGATTAATTGAAAAAGGGCCCAGGGAATGTCACGTACCACACTGACACATTTAGGGGCTTTGTACCGGTCAGATCTAAAATAAGGCCTCCTGAACTGGTACCTAATATGCAAAATGCTTTTCATATGATGCGATATATCCGACTGGTCACATGTAAAGCAATCATTGGAGGCCTCTTATTGAGCGGACTCTTCTGGTCCCAAGTCAGTTCAGCTATGACCTGCGAACAGTCCCTAAATTCCGATCCTATTGCTCCTCGCTTGGCCCAATCAAAATTGGCGGCACTCATTAAGGCCGAGATCGCACTGGGCAATATCAAAGTTCAACAAGATCACAATGACTCGCAAGTTTTAGAAATTCAGGGCAAAAATCTACACCGTGAACTCCTCTATCACTTAGGTGTGTTAAGAGAAGAGACTTTTCGACAAGTCAACGAAGGCACGGGAAAACCCTATGATTACAATACCAACATTGATTTAAAATATGACCACATCCTGATTTGGAATAAGACAGATAAAGAAATCGAGGGAGCCTACCGAATTCTAGACACATCTAAATATGTGAAAGAGAGTGATTTAAACAGTATCTATTCCCATGAATTTCTGCGCTTCAAGGCAGGCTTTTTTAAGGCTTTAAACGGTGGAGCCCTAGAGTTGGGAAGATCTTTTGTTGTACCGAAATATCAAGGCTCTACCACTCTAAGTCATCTTTGGAGTGGAATTGGTCACTATTTAATGGCTCGACCTCACCTCAAATACATGATGGGTCTCGTAAGCATGAGTGGCTCTTACTCAAATGACTTTAAGGCGGCCGTTGTCAGTTACATGCTAGAAAATCACCAAGTTGAAGATGGCAAACTCGTGCAAAATATTTCTCCAACGAGGTCCTTTGAGCCCGTCACACTGAAAAACCCAGATCTACTAGCACTCCTTGAGGAGTCCCCGAAAGTCGGTGTCTTTTCAAAGAAAATTGAGAACATCACTGGGGAGACGATTCCGCCACTCTACAAATTCTACGTCAACCTCGTGGGAGCGCGATTTATTAATTTCAACTTCGATCCCGATTTCAATACCGTTGACGGCTTTATTCTTGTTGATATCAGTCAAATTTCAGAACGGGCTGCAGCAGCATTTGTCGGATCTGAGTTGGCTCCGAAGCTCATCAATCGTTAGAATCCACTGGCACAAAGTCTATTTAAACCGTTGGGTTCATTATTGAATTTTGATAGCATAATTAAATGAGAAACCTTCTGTTCATTCTTTGTTTTTTGTACTCATTAATCGCACTACCTGCGGTTTTAGCAGAAGTATTTATCAAGCCAAGTAACCGATTTGACGGCTTTACCTATTATTTTATTTTTATATATCTCATCGCATTTACACTCTTCGTAAAGCAAATTCCTAGTCACTACTTAGCCTTTAAAGAATCTCTTGAAAATGAAGGTATCTTCAATAAAAAAAACCTTTGGCTTTTTACTTTGGCGGCCCTTTCTCTATTTGGAGTCATACTTTTTAATATCGACTACCGGTCCATTTGGATTGATGAATACTCGCAGATTCTTGAACTTAGGAAGAAGTCGATTGTCACCTACGCCGCTTATTCTCAGCAAACTCCTCTGGATTACTATTACTCTTATATCGTTTTCAGTTTATTCGGCTACTCAGAGTGGGCCGTTCGCTTTGTACCCAGCTTAAGCTACTTGCTTTCAGGACTGTTAATCACCGGATTTGCGTTGAAATACTCGAGGTCTCATCTAGTAGGACTTTTTATACTTCTCCTTTTTATCGGCCATCCCTTAATATTTTACTACAGTATCGAAGCCCGCCCGACCCACCTCGCTTCACTCTTTACGATTTTCTATCTCGGCTACGTGCTTGAAACCGTAAAATCTAAAAAAGACTTCTACTGGAAGGATTTTTTACCACTCAGCTTTTTCTTTTTAATCTCGGCGGGTCTGCAGCCTATTTGGCTTTTCTGTGCCCTACTCCCCTGGCTGCTGATCCAATCACTTAAAAATAGAAACCAAACCCCGGCTCGGCTCATTGCATTCCACTCAATCAGTCTTCTAGTGATGGCTCCGCTACTATTAAATATCTACCTTGAGTCGGCAAAAATTCCGCAGTTCCATGAGAGTTTCTTAGGTGGCGTAAAAAACTACTTTGAAAATTTCAGTTTCCACAACTTTGAAGTCTATTTCAGGAATATAGTTTTTCCCCTTCTCGGGCTGATTCTCCTAATTTCTTTTAAATTCACAAAGAAAACTATAAAGCAATCTACCTTTCATCTTACGACTCTTGTTCTTTTTGTGGCTTTCTTTGTATTCAGCTTCGACCTCTTCTTTCGAAGCTATATTAACTGGGATCTTTATGATCGCTATTTTATCGTCCTCCCTTATTCACTCATTCTATTTCTGTGCTTTTATTCACCAAATGACCTCTCTCCATCAAAATCGATGGTCAGTAAAAAAACTGTTCTATTTACTCTTCCCGCCCTACTGATAGTTACATTTCAGGTTAGTGATCCCTTCCATGTTAGTGCTGTGTTCGATCAAAGCTATCCACTTCGCGAACGCTATAGGATCCTAAAAGACCATTCCTCAGTCGACGACGTCATTGAGTTCTTTGATCTAGGGACCTTCAAAATGTGGAATCCAGGCCTCCTGACGGCCCGCGAGTTTTACTACGACGTGAAAGGGTCTGCTGAATTTCCTTTCCCAAAAAATGGTGCACTCAATGAAGAGCCATTTGAAGAAATCGATTTAGCGATTCTTCCCATGAAAGTTTTTGAAAGAGACTTATCTTTCAAAGTGTTTATGATAGTGGAATCCGATAATAAAATTAACTTCCTCAATATCTGGAGAGAAGAAGGACTAGATTTTAAAAGTTTTCCCATTAGAAACGGCCATAAAGTCATCGAAATTCAAATCCCCGCCGAAGACAGCCTCGAAATCTATCTCAACTATTTGGAATCCATAGCCGAACGCCACGACGCTTCCGAAGCGGTACAACTTTACGATCGCCTTCTTTATTATTATTATCACCAAGATGAATCCGAAAAAGTCGAAGAAATCCTCAAGGAATTCGACAAGCACTACTTCTCTAAACGAGAAAATTTCGAAGAAAATATTTTTCAAATCAAAATTGATCGCCGCCTTCGCCTAAGAGATAAAATCAATCAGGACGCCCCGATCAAACCGGGGTCCTAGGTAATTTAGGTATCATGGGCACCATCTCCACCGGCGGCTGTGTAATTTGAAGGATTAATAACAGAATTCTGAGGGGTATAGCAACCATTAGCTGAATTCGCGCGACTCGTACCTTCTTCAAAGTAATCAATATCATTTTGTGCAAGTTCACTTTGTGTATTTAAAGGATAAGAACTATCATTAACAATCTCTCTCAGGTCAACGGGTCGACCATCGACAAAGGCTACTTGACTAACAAAACGAACACCGTGGCTGTAGTCTGAATATTGATTTCCATGGCTTGATTCTCTATATGGCTGAACAATCGATCCGTTGGCATAATTCCACCCGTAATATGAGAGTGTTGACTCAACTAAGCCTTCAAGAACAACATCCTTTTTGTGTCCGGCAATGAGCTGGCCGGGCCGATATCCATGACGAGACAGTCGCGTATCAACCATATCATCGTGGTCCATAAAATAATGAGTATAGGTCATTTCCCCAGTGGGGTTTCTAGGGTCATAGGTAAGACGAATGTCGGCCTGCTGATAGATCGCATCCACCATAGCCGTTGTTGGCAACATAAATCCTGTTTCACGAGCCAATTCAATGGCACCGTTTTGACCGAGTGGCAATCGAGTATTGCTCGAGTCACTGCCTACAGAAATATAGTCCGGCATAACACAAATAGTAACATTTCCCATTCTCACCGGTCGAAGTTGGCCTAGATGAGGTGGCATAGTAAACTCGCCACTAGAGAATCTACCGAGGGCATCACAATCACGACGACCGCCGTCGTAACTCGTATTTCTACCGAGCACACCTACGGTATTTTCGTCTCCCGAATTACCCAGGGGCAATCCGGCTGATAAACTAGGATCACTACATGGATTACTAGGATCCGTCGCACCAGCCAACTCAATTCCCTCGTCTTCGTCTCCACCGGCCACGGCGACATCTTCTGCAGGATCTTCTTCTGTCGCATCATCGGGCGCATCAACTGGGGCCGTTGTTCCGCGGTTTTCTTCAGAAATAACGGCGTAGGTATTTAAGGAACGCTGACTATTGAGGGCCGTTTGTCTCTCGACCATTCGGCAAGCCTCTTGACGAAAGTAAAGTCGTTCTTGAACTGTCGCCGAACCCGAACAAATACTATCGATATTTGCCTTTAATTCATTATAGGCTGTCTGCGCTTCTTCAGACTGAAACCACTCGTCGGTAAAGAACGAGTTTCGACCCGTTACGAGCGAGTTATAGCAGAGACTGGTCGTTGCGTTGTCATAACAATGGGGTTGGCCATTGGCTTTTAATCCAAATATAAGCGGATTACACATTTCTTGACCAGGGCAACTGAATCCCATAAATTCAGAAACACCACAATTAGTTTGATTCCCTTCCACGGGGAAACCACCACCAATGCAGCGAAATTGATAGCCGTCGGCATTTGCTACAGATAGGACCATATCAATCCACGACAGCTCGCCACTACTAGACTTGCTCAAGTGAACAAAAATTCGCGCCACTGATTTGAGGTAATGAACTCTTTGCTTTTCGGGAAGTTTTTGTAGTTGCTCGAAGCTCAAGAGGTAGTTTTTTTGCTGCTTATTAAACATTCGTGCTTGGCTCTCACTAAGGCCCAAAAAGCTCAAACCAAAAAGACTAAGTACGAAAATCAATAGATTCACTCTACGCATTAAGAAACCCTTATTGTCTATTAATCGAAAAACTTAGAGGACATCTATTCATTAACGAACAAATGCTATTTGAAGGTACGCCACCACTCACTTATATTTGTCACTCTCACAGAATTACAGTTACAAACCTAATGCCACTAAAACACTGATTATTTACAGATGATGTCCAGTTGTTGGCCAGAATCGTAAGGTCTGTCAAAAGATTTGACAGCTCTAAAAACACCTTCTAATCGACCGCAATGAAGTCATTATCGATGAGACAAGTAAACCCTAAAACGCCATCATTGGTCAGGGCACCAAAATCTCCAGTCAACACGCCTTGATCGGCATTTAGTGTGATATTTGGCGCTGTTTGCCCAGTGGTTGCCCCATTCACGCAGGCATTAAATTGGGTGTTTGTTGTAATGGTCCAATTGGCATTGGACGAAACGATCACATCGGTGAAACTACTGCCGTTCAAAGTAAATGGAAAAAAGGCAGAAACATAAACATCATTGGATTCGCTAACATCAACTTGCGAGTTAATAACATCCACATTATTAATCACTCCATTAGCTCCGAGAACGCCGGCGATTAATCCCACCAAATGCACCTCATTGAGTGATTCTGAATAATTATGTTGCACACTCGCCGATTTAAAAACGAGGTCCTTCATACTGCCATCGTAGACCGTAAAAAGTGCTGTGGTCTTCGCGGTGCTCTCTAGTTTAATGTTAGTAAGTGAGAATCCCTGACCATCAAGAGAACCGAAAAAGTACTTGGCTTTGCGGATTACTCGATCCTCGAAGTCGATGGAATTAGCCAACTGAAAGTTTCCGAACATGTTTCGATGGAGCTTGTACCAGTCCAATGGACCACGGAGCTGATTATCTTCAATCAGAACTTGTGCCGGATGGAGCCAGTAGGTGTTTTCCTCAGTATAAATTTCTAGCTCATGGTTCCCCAATGAAAGTGTTGGTAATTCGCAAGAAACAGCCTCGGTCGCTCCCCTGGAAAATATCTCGTCTGTGGCATTGTTCACGATATCAACATTTTCAACTTTGATATCGTCACAGTTCTGGCCGGAAACTTTTATAGACCCAATATCGGACAAGCCTAGGCCGTATATTTTAAGTCGTGAACCACCTTTAGGGGAATTCCCCAAAGGGTAATGATGACTAGACTTGGCACTGATTAATTCTGGACCGGGGTTTTCTAGTGAACCATCATTTTCAGATTGTTCTTGATTTGCGGGCGAAGAATTTTGCGAATTCTCATTGTTTTCTTCTGAACAAGACGCCAGACCCAGCACTAAGAGGCATAGAATGCCTATTCGAAACAAACCCATTATTCCCCCATACCCAAGACTTATTTAAAATAGCAAAGCCCATACCTAAAAAAGGCAATTCTGCCCCGAATAAGCGTTTAAATCTTTGAAGACGTCTACTAGATTGACGTGAGTTCATGCCTCAGTTTGAGACGCAGCTCTCGATCACTGAGTCTTATCTAGATGCATCAAATCTATGGAACAAAGCATATAGTGAAAGCATTTTCGCTTCTTTTTTGACTTAGAGTTCTAGATAGGAAAAAAAGAGCCATGGAAAATTTAAATAATAAATATGATTGCAGTAATTCAAAAGGTAAAAGAAGCAAGTGTAGGTATAGAAAATCAAACAGTAGGGCGGATTGGATTGGGGCTCATGGTACTTCTTGGAATTGAGGACAGTGATGGAGAAGAGGATATCTTATGGCTTTCGAGAAAAATTGTGAATATGCGGATTTTCGATGATGCTGATGGTGTGATGAACAATAGTATCGTGGATGTTGGCGGGGATATTTTGCTGGTGAGCCAGTTTACGCTGCATGCTTCTACAAAAAAAGGTAATAGGCCGTCGTATATCAAAGCTGACAGACCGGATATCGCTATTCCAATTTATGAAAAATTTATTGTTAAAATAGAAGCTGATTTGGGGAAACTGATACAAACGGGGAAGTTTGGTGCCATGATGCAGGTTTCACTTTGCAATGATGGTCCTGTCACAATTATTATAGATTCTAAAGACAAAAAATAATGGAGATAAAAGAAGCGCAAAAGCTGGTGGACGAGTGGATAAAAACTGTAGGTGTCAGGTATTTC
>JAUHWN010000249.1 GCA_030424665.1 Bdellovibrionia bacterium
TGGTATGGGTAAGTGCTGTGTCGCAGGGTGTGGCGAGGTTCAAGTCGATTACAATAAAAAAGAAATGCGCGCTGCCGGCTATGTTCTCAAAGAGGGAGACATTATTACTCTCGATGGATCTACTGGCGGAGTTTATCTCGGTGAAGTGGCCATGAAAGAGCCAAGTCTAGAAGGAGCCTTTGAGCGCGTGATGGCTTTGGCCGATAAGCATAGATCCATGAAGGTTCGAACCAACGCCGATACTCCAAAAGATGCAAAGACAGCTCGAGATTTTGGTGCCGAAGGAATTGGTCTTTGTCGAACAGAGCACATGTTTTTTGGTCACGAACGCATCGATGTCGTACGGCAGATGATTGTCGCTGAAAATAGAGAAGAGCGGAGAAAAGCATTAGACCAACTTCTGCCCATGCAAAGAAATGATTTTTATGAGCTCTTTAAAACGATGCAGGGCCTTCCTGTGACGATTCGTCTACTCGATCCACCACTTCATGAGTTTGTTCCGCAAACTGATGATGAAGTTGTTGAACTGGCGGAGCGTTTATCGATTGATGTCGATCGTTTACGTCGAAAGGTTCGATCCCTCCATGAATTCAATCCGATGCTCGGTCATCGCGGATGTCGATTGGCCATGACCTACCCTGAAATTTATCAAATGCAGGTGAGAGCCATCGCCGAGGCCGCGAGCCAATTGACAAAAGAGGGGCAAGAACTCGTTCCAGAAATAATGATTCCACTTGTGGGGGTCGATGAAGAATTACAAAGGCTCCGCGAGTTAGCAGTCAAAGAAGTCGAGACAGTTCAACAAGAAACAGGTCAGAAATTTGAATATCTGGTGGGAACAATGATCGAGCTACCGCGAGCAGCAGTGACAGCTGATCGAATTGCCGAGCATGCTGACTTTTTCAGTTTTGGTACTAACGACCTTACGCAAACGACTTTAGGTCTTTCGCGTGATGATTCCGGTCGGTTTCTTGATACCTATGTAGAGTCGGGAATTCTTCCTGCTGACCCTTTTGTCAGTATCGACCAAGAAGGTGTCGGTAGTCTCGTGCAATTGGGAACGGATTTGGGCCGCAAAACTAAAAAGAATTTAAAAGTCGGTATTTGCGGTGAACACGGTGGAGACCCTCAGAGTATTGAGTTTTTTCAGAGAGCGGGACTCGACTATGTGAGCTGTTCGCCTTACCGAATTCCCATTGCGCGTTTGTCTGCGGCGCAAGCCAAGCTGAAAAGACAGCACTAGTTCAAAAAAAGCATAAAATTTCACTTAGTTCACCTAAATGGCCTTTATCTTGTTCTAGATAGAGGCCTGTGCTATGTCCAGGGTTCGGGCAAAAGGTTGGTGTGGTTTATGGCTTAATAAGGATAGGTCTTATGAGCTCTAAATCGTTTTTTTTGTTTGTAGTGTTTTTTTTCGCGTTGAACCCCACTAATGCATTGGTGGATGAGGTCGGTGACCAAGGCCTGCTAGTCGCAGGAATTCTCGATAATTGCTCACAAAAAGCCCCCCTCGAACAAGGGCGATGCTATGAAGATAGCCTAAGGGCCCTCCTCGGTTTGAATGCCTTTGACCCTGAAGCCTTAGCCGCACAGCTTGACGAGCGAGCAGGTAGTAGATCAGGTTTTGAGTTTGGATTTAGAACCCATGGCAATGAAGTCCTTTTTAGTGTGTCCACAACTGGCGAGCTTCTCGATAAATGTTTTTCAAATCCCTTAGGTAACTTCCCGGGCAATGTTCAATATTTGGATATAATTGTTAACGGCGAAGTCATTCGTGAGGTCCGCAATGAACGAGTTTTTTACTACGATCTTTGTATGGCGATTTTGGATCGTGGGATGGCCTATGGTATTAGATCTCAAATTGACCCCACTAAACTCTATGTCGATAGTACGATTCGTATCAAAGGTGATGATAATGTATTCACCAACTTTTCATCGGCCCTAGAAAATCCAAGGGACTACACGGCTGACTGCCAGGACAAGCTAGGTCGAACATTGTTTGATCGGGTTGACCAATATTTCATTCGGATTTATCCGAATAGCTCTTGGGAGCAAAACACTGACTACAATGGTAGTAGTTATTGGAGCTTGGCCGAGACTTGTCGACGTATTGGTTTGTAGTCTCAAATCACGCATTCTACGAATTCTCCTAATGCCTAATGCTTCAGCACGTCAGGTGTTCTTTTTTCTATAAATCTCTACGCCAATTCTGTAAGTTAGTGGGCTCTCTTTAAACAGCTAAAATAGCTGAAATTGCAGTGAGTTAAGTACTTAGAGTGGGCGGAGAGTTTCTCGCTACAGTATTGAATTTGCTGACATGACGCTCTGTTTATTGAGATGGCTCTGGACAGGCCTTTTGAGCTAGGTGAAACTGCTTGAAGCTCGACGAAGGTCAGTTGGAATCCGACTTTTTTAAGGGGAAGCATCTTGAGAATCAAAAAGCTGGAACTCATTGGATTTAAGTCTTTTAAAGATCGAACGGTCATTTCATTAGACGAGGGGATCACAGGTATTGTTGGTCCTAATGGCTGTGGTAAATCAAACATCGTTGACGCCCTCATTTGGGTGATGGGTGAAATGTCTGCCAAACAGCTTCGTGGTTCTAGTATGGAAGATCTCATCTTCGCTGGTGCCGAAGGCTATGCTCCCGTGGGAATGGCTGAAGTGTCTTTGACTCTTGAAAATGATGGTGGCCCATTTCCGGTCAAGTATCTCAAG
>JAUHWN010000250.1 GCA_030424665.1 Bdellovibrionia bacterium
AGTGAGCACATTGCGATATTTCAATGGGACTTTTAGTAGACCCTAAATCTTAATTTTAGTTCTTAAAAAGTCTTCTCAGAACATGGTAGTAGTGCTGAGAGTGGGGCCGACCCCAGCTGCTACACATCATTGAGCTATTAAGGCAATAGGACTTACCAGTGAGCGTTTGGTACTCATCACCGAGTCCCATCATATGACCCATTTCGTGAGCTATGGTTTTAGCACTCCAATTTCGATTCCAGTAGGTGTCGTATGGGCCTCGCAAATTATCGACAAGTTTGACACTAAAAAAAGCATCTTTGGCCGCAGAAACAAGTTCGAAATCAAAGTTATAATTAAGGCCAAAGTCGACTTTGTTGTTGTTCCAAATACCCTCTGCTTCTTCAATGGCATTTTTGAAGTGATCAAATTCTGCAGTTGTGGCATTTTTGATATGGACCTTAACAGAAATTTTTATCTGGTTACCCTTAACTATCTGATTACGATATCGATAGCTCTTCTGCACAATTCCTACATAGGTAATTCGGCCCTGTTTTTCAAATATTTGGTTATTTTTAAATTTGAGTCGATCCCACTGAAACTCTTCGGTGTCGATAAAGTTTTTATCAGTATCCTTTAGATGGGGACGGATACTGTAA
Source organism: Bdellovibrionia bacterium (assembly GCA_030424665.1). GTDB lineage: Bacteria > Bdellovibrionota > Bdellovibrionia > Bdellovibrionales > JAGQZY01 > JAUHWN01. The sequence goes on from JAUHWN010000250.1 coordinate 639, forward strand.
AAAACTTCACTGGGGTAAGGGGCGTTAAATTGAGGATAAAAACTATTAATAAGCCACTCTTCGAGGCTGTCAGCCGCAATCGAAAAAGAGATCTCGTCGAAGCCATATTCTTCATAAACAGAACTCATCGAGCAGCGAAGATCGGTTTCGGTACTTTTGTTAATGGCTGAGGCATGACTGAGAAAGCTAGAAAAAAAGAGAATTGCGAAAACCGTGCGAAGAATCATCCTTGAAGCTCCTTTTTTATGGGTGCTTCAAGGCTATTTTAAGTAAGAGTCTGACTCAAGGCCAGTTTTCGGCCTTGAGTTTAGGTTAGTCCTTAAAGTTTCTGGGCTGGTTTTTCAGATTCGACGAGGTGATTAAGTTCGGTGACAAGTTGATCCATAAAGCTCTTTGCATCGTCAGTGTTAAAGGTATCTTCTTGGTAGTCCATTTCAATGCGAAAGCCCTTATCAATTTTGAGAGCATTTATAATGATTGGGCATTCCACTGATTGTACGGGGAAACTACGCCATTGAGTCTCTACCGTTCCAAATTTCGGAAGATCTGATATGGGCTCGACATTGACGTGGACATCGAATAGTGGTTTTCCAATGCTATTTTCGTAGCGTATGAAAGGAATGTCTGCATGCTTGAAACTCTCCAAAACCTCTTTCTTAAGGTCTGGAATCATGGTTTTAATTTCAGTAGTTGCTTTTACTTCCACGTTGATAGGAACTAAATTGACACAGTTGCCGAGCATAGGTTGTGTAATCGAGGTGTGACCAGCAACGGGAACTCCAACACTCAGGTTTTCAAAACCTTTCATTTTGGCAAGGACCTTACTGGAGCAAGCTATCAATGTCATAAGTAAGGAGCTAGAGTTTTTAAATCCAAATCGTTTTATCAACTTAAATTCGGGTTCTTCAATTTGTGTGTAAATCCTTTGACCTTTGAAGCTCTTACTGTGATCAAAAGTGCTAGGGTATAGGGTTTTCACCTTATTGTTCCAATAATCAATTGAGTCCGTCAATTTTGCAATTCGGGCTGGATAATCTTTCATGTAATCTGAGAATCGGAGCGCCTCTTTGAGCTTTGCCTTTTTCAGATCACCATCGGCTGTATATATTTTTGCAATTTCATCGGTTAGAATAGCAAGTGAAAGCCCATCTAAGCTCAAGTGGTTAGCGGACAATGCGAGAACAGAATGCTCCCGATCAAGCTCAATAAGTTCAATTGAGATTGGAAACTGATCTAGACCCATAGGTGTCGAAGCGAGATCAGATAGTATCTCCTTAAGCGCACTTTCTTTGGCTGTCACTTGTGTTAGATCAGTCGTTTTTAATTCAAAATCAGAACTTCTTTCGCCAAAGTGAGTTTTACCGTCGGCAAAATTGGCCCAAAGAATATCATGACGAACGATCGACTTTTGAATTGAAGTTTCGAGAAGCTTTTTGTCGACTTTACCCACAAGGTCGACAGCCACACAAATATTAGCAACTGTGGCAGTAGACTCTTTACTGACCAAGTCGTAGAAGCGCGTCTGCGGCTCGATAAGTTCGAGACTCATTTTTTCGAAAGACGGCTTTGGCAGCAGACTTGAGGACTGAGTATTGATTTCGGTACCCTCGGCAATTTCTCCGGGAATATATCCAATTTTGATGAGTTCATCCGTTGTCGCTTTTATGTCGTTAACAAATTGTTTAATCTCATCTTCTGAGTGCGCAGTCGAGAGAAACATGTTTCGACCTTCCCAGATGTAGTGGCCAAGAAAGTTAAGCTTCGAAAAGAGCCAGTCTTTATTGCCTTTAAATTTGAATCGAAAAAGAGAAGAAAAGTAAACGATTTCAATGTCAGTCTTTCGCGCTTGAAAAAATTCATTGAGTTCTTCTGCTAAACGCTGGGTGCGGTCGTTGAGATCATCAAGTATCTTTTTTCCATCAGTCTGAAGTTTATTAAGAACTGCAAGAGAGGCAGCCATGGCCAATGGATGTTTGCAGAAAGTACCCGCAAAGAAGGTCATTTCGTTTACAGGCATGGATTGATCGCCAAAGTGCCACTCGCCTCCATCGATGAAATCAAGGTATTTTCGAG
>JAUHWN010000120.1 GCA_030424665.1 Bdellovibrionia bacterium
GTCTTTACTAGCGGAGCTACTGAAAGTATTTACTCGGCAATTCTTGGAGCCCTCGAAGGTTCTAATGACGAGCCATTTGAAATCTTATCTTCTCCGATTGAGCATAAAGCCACGCTCCACGCCCTGAAAAAAGCAGAAAAACGTGGAGCTCGAATTAAGTGGATTCAGCCAAATTCTTTTGGTCAAATCGGTCTTCAAGAAATTAGTGCTAGTATTGGTCCGGAAACTAAAATGATCTCTCTGCTCCACGGACACAATGAAATTGGAACACTCAACCCGATCCACGAGATTGGCCCCTTCTGTCGCGAAAGAGGCATTATCTTTCATGTCGACGCCGCCCAAAGTTTCGCAAAAAAGGTTATCGATGCTCCTTCGTGGGGAATTGATTTTGTTTCAATCAGTGGTCATAAAGTTTATGGACCTAAAGGAGTTGGAGCTCTTTTTATCAATTCTGCAACTCAACCACCCTATGAACCTCTGTTTACCGGTGGCGGACAAGAACGAGGACTACGGGGTGGAACTCACAATGTTCCCGGTATTGTTGGTCTTGGCCAGGCAGCTCGAATTGCTTTTGAACAACGCGAAGCCGAGAGTCAAAGAATGCGGTCTTTTCGCGAACAGTTTCTTTCTGGAATTAATGACTTTGCTGACCAATTTGTTCTCAATGGTCATCCCACCGAAAGACTCGATCACAATATCAATATTTCTCTGATTGGCGTTTCACCATCAGCAATTATTAATCGCTTTAAAGAAGTCGCCTTTAGTTCTAGTTCAGCTTGTAGTAGCGGCGTGGCTGGAAGCCATGTTTTAGAAACTCTAAACGTGCCTCAAGAGTTGATTCGAACGACGATGAGAATTGGCTTTGGCAGAATGACTAGAGAAGAGGATTTCAATGAACTTTTGAGTCGCCTTCAATCCCTGCTCGCCGAAAACCAGACAAATAAATCAAAGCCTGAAGCCAACCAAAGCCTCTAGTTTTCCCTCCAGAAGCCGTGTTTGAGAGCTCCATTTCAGGTCTCAAGGAAAGCCCTTTTTGCAATTAAGACTTTTTTAGCCTGATTTTTCCTGACAGATTTCAATCAGTTAGCTAAGCCACTAAAATGCTTAACTTTTTCGATAATATCGACTATATTAATAAGTGGAGGATCGATGATCAATATTACCGAAACCGCAGCAAAACAAATTCAGAATCTCAAGTCTCAGGATTCCAGCGCTCAGGACGCTTCATTCCTTCGAGTGAGTGTTGCTCAGGGTGGCTGTTCGGGAATGTCCTACAAACTTGATTTTGCTAGCGATCAATCCGACTCCGACAAAGTTTTCGAAGAACACGGAACTAAACTCGTGATCGACGTAAACAGCTACCTCTACCTTGCCGGTATGACTCTTGATTTTGAAGGTGGACTTAATGGTAAGGGATTTATTTTTTCTAATCCAAACGCATCCAGAACCTGTGGATGTGGCTCATCTTTCGGCGTTTAGTGTTAGACGGTCTTCCCAGCTTTTGACCGCCAGCTACCTTACGTGCAAGTTTTTCTAACCGTTTTCAGACTTTTGCTTCGGTTTTGGTCGTCGACGTCTTCTTTTCTTGCGATGGGTCCCCGATTTCTCGTTTGAACTTGAGGCAGACTGCCCCCCTTCGCCTTGTTTGTTCTTATTTTTATTTCGCCGATTTCGATTACGATTACGATTTCTATCCTTACCCTGTTTTTCTTTACCGAGTTTTTCGAGTTGATCGTAAAAACCAGATTTTTCTTTTTCCTTTTTCTTTTTGCGCTCTTCTTCTGGGAGATCGAGAACCTCTTCATCCTCAAACTCAGAGAGGTCAAACTCTTCATCTAAAACTAACGATCCCATGACAGCCCGAGACTCCTCTTCAAGCCTCTCCATATCGTCATCTCGAACAACGCGGCCACGGGGTTTTTTGGCTGCGTGTTCTTCTTTTTCGATTTGCTCGGTTAAATCAACAGTGATGTCACCAAAACATCTCAACTGACAAGAAAGCCTTCGACCATCAACAAAGTAAGCCGTACCAATAAGAGCCTTTTCGGTACTGGAAGGCTGAATTACATTGTGTTCACCTTCGACAATTTTTACTCGACATTCTGCACAGGACGGAATTCCTTTACAAACGGATTGGATATGAATTCCGTGGTTGTGAGCCAAGTGCAAAACTGATTCATTATTCTTTATTTCGTACTCTTCTCCCGAAGGAAGAAACTTTACTTTCATCTCTACTCCCCGACTGATAGTCGAGCAAATTTCTTCTTCCCAACTTTTAAAATGTGGGAATTACCCGGCTTAAATTCGATGGCGTGCTTAGGGTTCTTTACTTTTACTGAATCAATAGATACTGCATTAGACTTAATAAGTCTCCGTGCCTCTGAAGTACTTGCCGCCATGCCAAGGTCTTTAATTAGAAGACTCACCTCTAACTCGCCATCGACATAAATACTCTCGGAATACCCTTTTAAACTAAACTGGTGTTCCGGCATATCGTCAGGTAGCCCCTTATCCTTAAACATACGATTAAACTCATCTTCAGCCTTATTGGCGGCTTCGTCATCATAGAAACGAGATACCAATGTCTTTGCCAAATTAACTTTTACTTCTTTTGGGTGCCTCTTTCCTGACTTTACATCTTCTCTTAACTGATTAAGATCATTAACACTAATATCGGTCAGCAACTCGTAATATCGAATCATTAACTCATCAGAAACGCGCATGGTTTTGCCAAATATATCTTTTGGCGATTCATCGATTCCAATGTAATTGTCGTGACTCTTGGACATTTTAACGACGCCATCAAGTCCCTCTAATATAGGTACTGTTAGAATACATTGTTGCGCCACAGAGTAGGATTTCTGCAAATCCCTACCTACGAGGAGGTTAAATTTTTGGTCTGTTCCACCCAATTCCACGTCGGCCTTCAGTGCGACCGAGTCGTAACCTTGAACCAAAGGGTAAAGAAATTCATGTATCGAAATACTCACTCCCGATTTAAACCTCTTTTCAAAGTCATCCCTTTCGATCATTCGAGCAACCGTGTATTGAGCCGATAACTTAATAAAGTCCGATGGAGTAAACTTCTCCATCCATTCTGAGTTATAGCGAACTGTCGTCTTCTCTGGGTCGAGAATTTTAAAGACCTGATCAGAATAGGTCTTAGCATATTCTTTGATTTCTTCCTTTGTGAGAGCGGGACGAGTTTCATTTTTGCCCGTTGGGTCTCCGATCATCGCGGTGAAATCACCAATTAAAAAAACAACTTTGTGGCCCAGGTCTTGGAACTGTTTCATCTTATTAATAAGGACTGTATGACCTAAATGGAGGTCAGGTCGTGTCGGATCAAAACCAGTTTTAATAAGAAGCGGGGTGTTGGTTTCGTAACTTTTCTTTAACTTCTTTAGAAGCTCTTCTTCAGAAACGAGATCAACAATTCCCTTTTTTAACTCTTTAAGTTGTTCCTCTGATGCCTTAAAACTCATGTTCTTCCTACCTAGCGTGCTCCACCGCTCGAGTCTCTCTCACCACAGAAATTCGAATTTGTCCCGGGTAGTTTAACTCTCTTTCAATTTTTCTAGCGATATCTTTGCTGAGCATCAATGACTGTTCATCGGTGACTTTAGCCGCATCGACAATCACGCGAATCTCGCGACCCGCTTGCACAGCGAAAGTTCTTTCAACACCATCAAAACTATTACCAATAGACTCTAAATCTTCTAAGCGTTGTACATAGGTTTCCATCATCGAACGACGAGCGCCGGGTCTAGCACTTGAAATGGCATCTGCAGCTTGAGTGAGATAAGCAAGCATTGTTCTCGGCTTCTCATCTTCGTGGTGAGACCGTATGGCATGACAAACCACTTCTCTTTCACCATTTCTTTTAGCGAAATCAGCGCCGATAACCGCGTGAGATCCTTCAACACTGTGATCAAGAGCCTTACCGATATCATGAAGTAAGCCGGCTCGACGGGCTGCTTTTACGTCAGCACCCAGTTCGACAGCCATAAGACCCGCTAAAAATCCCACTTCAATTGAGTGAGTGTAGTTATTTTGCGTGTATGAAGTTCTATACCTTAATGATCCGAGGAGCTTAACGATTTCAGCATTCACTCCGACGATTCCAAGCTCCATGCAAGCCTTGTCGCCATCCTCTTTAATAGACTTGAAGAGTTCTCTTTTGGTCTTTTCAATAGTTTCTTCAATTCGAGCTGGGTGAATTCGACCGTCTTCCATTAAACGCTCAAGTGAACGTTTTGCTACCTCTCTTCGGACGGGATCAAATCCACTGATAACAACAGCTTCAGGAGTGTCATCAATAATCAAGTCGACTCCACAAAGACCTTCGATCGTTCGAATATTTCGTCCTTCGCGACCAATGATCTTTCCTTTTAACTCATCACTCGGAAGACTCACGACACTGACAGTTCTTTCTGTGGTGTATTCACCTGCGTAACGAGCAATTGCCATACTGATGATTCGCTTGGCTCGCTTTTCAGCCTGGGCCTTAGCTTCATCCTCAAGTAGGATAATTTTTTTCGAAGCTTCAGTTTTAGCTTCTTCTTCCATGGCTTGAACGATCTCTTGTTTTGCTTGATCTGGCGTGAACTGGGCAACCCCAGCCAACTTTTCGGTAAGTTCTTCTTTTTTAACAAGAATCTCTTTTTCTTGTTCTTTAGCTCGCTTTTCGGCGATTTGTGCTTTTTCATCGAGAGCCTTGATATCGCGCTCTCGCTTTTCTAAATCGTTTTCTTTCTTTTTATACTCACTTTCGAGCCGACGCTCTTTATCTTTATACTTATTCTCTTGCTTCTCTAGACGATTTTTCTGCTCTTGAATATCCTTTTCAGCATTTTTGCGCGCACGGGATTCAAAATCCTTAGCTTTATGCTTAGAATCCTTTTCAATTTTTTTTGCCTCTGATTTTGCGCGATTTATTATTCGTTCAGCCTCAAGTTTCGCCGTCTTCTTGCGTTTGTCGTCCTGAATTTTTTTAACTAAGTAAACGACAAAGCCACCTAAAGCAAAGCATCCAATCGCAATAAGCGCCATATATATAGTCATAGTATTCATTTTATGATGTCCTCTCTGAATCATTACTTTTTTGGAGGCCGTATTGGGTTCGAATCATACCTTGTTCCGACACCAAGTAATCCACCAAAACATCGTGATTTTCACGGGGAATAGGTTCGTTTAATATTTGTAAGGAGTAGCAGACACCTATCTTTGGCACCTGCATGTCCTCTAAAAATCGATCGTAGTAGCCTCCGCCTTTGCCCAATCTTGAGCCATCAGCATGAAAAACCAAGCCGGGAACGAGAACTCCTCTCAGGCTCGATTTCTCGACAACTCGCTGATCAGTCAAAGCTGGCTCTAAAATTCCGAGCTCCTGATTGAGGATAAGCTCGTCCTTTGAACAATTCACAAAGTCCATTTCTCCATCCATAGTACGCGGAAATACAAATTGCAGATCAAAAGAGTCTGCAAAGACAGGAGAAATAAGTGGCTCAGTTTTCATGGGATAAAATACAGCCCAATTCCCTTGCTCGAAGGCAAAGAACTGCTTGAGTATTCGAATGATCTCATCACTCCACTCACGGGCCTCATCGGGATTCATCCCCTTGAGCTTGGCTCGCATGGCCTGGCGGTATTCAGATTTGTTCAAAATATGCTCCTTCTACAGTCGAGAAGGAATCTTCGATTCTTAGCTATCGTGGCACAAATGGCCTCAATTAGAAAATCGAGCTAAGGATTCGGGCTTTAAGATTCCTTTTCAACTTCTTGAGAAGCTTCTAGACCGGATACAATTCGTTCCGTCATCGTTTCAAGACGATCAAGTTCTTTGCGCGTGTTGCGCTTCAGAGATAAATATTCCTCGGCCAAATTCAGAGCTGCTAAAATTGCTGCGTTTTGAATAGAACCGGTTCGCGTTAGTTTTAATGCTTCATATATTTTTTGATCAACCAGCTCTACTAGCTCGTTAACCACTGTCTCGTCTTGTGAGGATCGCAATCGTAGAGGCACACCAGCTATTTTTACTTCATAAGCTGTATTCGTTTCGTTTTGCAGGCTTTCCACCTGGGCCTCCTGATCTAGAAATTTCTCAGTATTATTAATAGTCTAAGCGATTTCCCAGGTCAATTAAACCAATTTCTGACATCGAGTAGCAGAAGGAGTCATCAGGAAAAGCTTATTTGTTTCATATACTTAGAATTATTCAGAATTTTAAGATAATAAAGCCTCTCCCTGAGGAGACATAGATCTAGGCAAACTAGGAGTATCAGCACTCATCACATGATTCTCGGTCGAGTTAACCCATATACACAACGGGGTTATCCTGCTTTTTACACTCTTCTTTGAGTATTTCTTTGAAGTTTTGAAAGAACTCCGACTTTTGATCTCGAGGAACCAGTTTAAATGCGCGGATCTTCTGGACCATTTGCTGGTAAACTTCCTGAACTATGTATTCTGGGCGATTGGATTCATCCTGGACCTGTTTGCAAATTTGTTCTCTTCGCTGATTAAGGTCTTTTACGAAGGCTTGTCGTTCCTCTCGCAATGCAACCTGTTTCTCTGTAATTTTATGAAGTGCTCTAAAACGGTAGAGCCCGAGAGCTCTTCTTCGATGTTCGTAATAAGCTCTTAGGCTTCGATGATCTAATTCAAAAGCTTCGATTCGCCTTTTATTCGCAATCACTTGCTTCTGACCTCGAATGGCCCGCATACACGCATCCATCCAAATAAGCTTTTCAAAAGCTTTGGGCTTGTTTTCATACCTATTCTGCCAGTTCGAGTCAGGGTCTAACCACACAGCAAAAGTTTCTGCAAAATCTTCGTCTGGATGGCTGCTTCCATAGGTCAACCCGAGGTTATCTACATGTTTGCGAGAAATTCGATACGTATAAGATTCAGGGTATTCTTCTTTAGAGCTACCAAATAGAATTTTGCGACCAATTCGGTTTCGCAATTTGAAGGCATTGTCCAGTGCGTGCCCCGTTTCGTGGCGTAGATAGCGCATAAAGGAAGACTCAGTGATGGCTTCGCAATCGCCCAACTCTTCCCTCTCGATGGATTGAAGCTCTCTATTTAATAGATAAAAAGGGATCGCAAACCCAGGCACTCCATCGGGACAGAACCAATCATTAGAAATCCAAATATGGGGTCGAAATTGTATTCCCTTGTCTTCTAGCTCAGCATAAAGCTGCTGAATCAAGGGCTCCACCCAAGATCCTTCTATAGAAATATTAAGACTGGAAATCTTGTTGCTCAGTAGAATTGGATTTTTCAATGAAGGCCTCCTCACACTTGCTTACCTTTTACTAAGGCAAAAGGCGGACCAACCGAATACTCAAGAATCTCAATATGATACACTTTACTAAAGTCAGATTTTAGGCAAAACCGGACTCATTCCCCGATACATTCGCTGTTATCATAAATAGGAACTTCAACCAAGGAATCTAATAATGAGAATATTCCTAAAGACACTGATTGTCAGCACCCTGATCATAAGCTTTACAGTAAATAACAGTGAGGCCCAATCGCCGGGGTCGGGATTTCGCCTTCAAGGAATCAAAGGTTCAGCTGGATTTGGGATAATAGAATACAGCGTGACTGAGCCGAGCACTTCTTTTCGCCTCGATGATGGAATATTCACAGCTCTCCAAGGAGAAGCTCCCTTTGGCTTTTTAGCTATGACTGTTTCTCTTAACTATCTTAAGACCCAGGGGCGATCTAATTACGACTATTCGACACTGGCACAAAACTTCACCGCCACAGATGTGGCTTTTGATTCGACATCTTTTCAACTCGGACTTGGTTTAAAACTTCCGCTTCTACCAGCACCTTTAAGTCCCTATGTCGAAGGTGGTGGAATTCTTGGCTACCACACAATTAAGTATAAGGGTGATCTCAGTCAATTAACTGCTCTTGGATCTGATTTTAAAAGAGAAGATAGTCTCACAGAGCTTGGTTACTATGCCGAAGCAGGCTTAGAAGTCACTTTCAGTGAAAGCTTCGCCATTAGAGCTGCCTATCGATATATTAAAATGGAAAGTCGACCGTTTTCTACCCTAGGGGATCAAAAGATTATTTTTGATGCCCGAGTGATTCACGCAGCCGTTCTTAAGCAGTTCTAAAAGATTATTTTTCGAATACAAATCGAATGGCCTCAAGTTCTCCAACTTGGGGGTTTTCATAAATTGATGTCCCTTGATTTTCAAAACCACATTTTTCCATAAGACGAATCATTCTTTGATTCGTCGCCTTGGGCTCGATGATAACTCTCCTGACTCCATGGGCATCCATCAATATCTCGAGTGCATTTTTAAATAGAATTTCCCCTAAGCCCTTACCTCGAAGCCCACTTTCATAAATATGGAAATGAGCGTTTGATGTCTCTTCGCCCATTTCAAGCCAGGTATGTGAAATAGCTCTTCCCTGGAACTCGGCCATCATCATGACCGGAAGTTCACCTTCGGAAGTATTCTTAATACGATCTTCTATACGAGAACGAAAAGAGTCTCGGTCAGTGAAAACTCCCTTTTTAAAACCAATACTCTCTAGAAAATTTGGATCCGAATCAAAAAGGTAGGCTTCAATGTATTTAACGTCTTCGAGTTTTTGCGGGCGGAGTAGCACATCACCCACCGGTGTTTCTACTTGTCTTTGCATTTCAACCTCACTTGCCTCTGAGGATAACCGTTAAAACACCCGGGGCTGAATTTATATAATTGAATCCACATATTCATTTGCTTCAAAACTGCGGAGATCCGCAAGCCCTTCTCCGATTCCAATAAGCTTTACCGGAATCTGTAGCTCATGGGCCACGCCAAGAGCGACTCCCCCCTTGGCCGTTCCGTCCATTTTTGTGAGGACCACGCCACTCACTCCAAGAGCTCCATGAAATTCATTGGCTTGAATCAAAGCGTTTTGCCCAGAATTCGCATCGAGTACGAGTAATGTTTCATGGGGAGCATCCTCCATTACCTTTTTCATAACTCGCTTCATTTTCTTTAATTCTTCCATAAGATTTTTTTGCGTATGAAGGCGCCCTGCCGTATCGACAATAACTACGTCAAAGCCCCGAGCTTTCGCTTTTTGAAGAGCATCAAAGGCTACAGCACTGGGGTCCTTCACATCGGGAGGACTAAAAATTTCAACTTGAGCTCGATCGGTCCAAACTTTGAGTTGCTCACCGGCGGCAGCCCTAAAGGTATCTCCCGCTGCCAATAAAACCTTCTTACCCTCCTGAGCGAGCTTACCAGCCAACTTCCCAATCGTTGTGGTTTTTCCAGCACCGTTGACTCCAACTATCATCCAAACGGTTGGCCCTTCTGGTTGCATTTGAATAGTCTCTAGGCCCTGGATGTCTGACTTGGCGGTCTCTTCGGGAAGTGCCTCGAAAACTTCGAGCATTTTTTTCTTAAGAGCATCTCTAAGGGCTTCGAGACCCGAGGTCCCCTCTGCTTTTAGTTGGTCTTCTACTGCGGCCAAAAGAAGTTGAACAGTTTTGGGTCCGAGATCACTGGTGTAAAGAATCTCTTCAATTTCTTCGAGTTCGTCACTTGCGATGGTGGGTTTACCCGAAAACATTCCCTTGATTCGACCAAAGAAACTTTGTCGGGTGTTAGAAAGGGCATCAGATAGCTTCTTTGGCTCTTGAACTTCTGCTGCAGTTTGCTCTGACAATTGCTCTACTGGAGGTTCACTTGTGATCTCTGGAGCTTCGACCGAGGTTTCTGGCTCTCGTGTTTCAACAGGTACTTTTTCTGCTACGGGCGATTCAGTTATAATTTCTGTAAGAGGGTCACTATCGCGACCTTTTTCTAATTCTTTTGTTTTCTTAGAACTGTTTTTCCAAAGGAAAAAACCGACGAAGAATACGACCGTGGCAGCGAGGGCTAGACCTACGAAAATGAGATAATTCTGTTCCACATGAGACTCCCTGATTGGAGCCCATTATATAGACCTTCACTGCTCTATAATCAAGCACGGCAGATTAATTTTATCGAGGCGTGAGACCGAAGGTGTACATCTAGTACTCCGAGGTCGAAACAACAAAGAAGAAACTATAATACATAGGTTCTTAATCGACGACGGATTGGGCTTGTTCTAGATTAACCGAAACCATCTTAGAAACCCCCTTCTCCTCCTGAGTCACACCGAAGAGCTTACTCGCTACTTCCATAGTGTGCTTATTGTGAGTTACCACAATAATTTGAGAACGCTTAGACATCTCGCGAACCAACTCGTTAAATCGCATAACGTTGGCATCATCAAGAGGAGCGTCGACCTCATCCAGTAGACAGTAAGGTGATGGTTTCACCAAGAAGATCGAGAAGATGAGTGAGACCGCAGTAAGGGCCTTCTCACCACCAGAAAGCAGTGTCACCGACTGGGCTTTTTTACCCGGAGGTTTGGCCACAATGTCGATTCCCATCTCTTCTTTTTCAGGATCTTCAATCAGAACCAGTCTCGCTTCACCGCCCCCAAAAAGTACAGGGAAGACTCGAGTAAACCGCGAATTCACGGCTTCGAAAGTCTCTTTAAAGCGACGAGTACAAATTCGATTGATTCGATCGATGACCTTTCGGAGAGACTCTTTTGCCTCAATCAAGTCATCGTGTTGTTTTTTTAAAAAGTCGTATCGCTCTGTAAGTTCATCGTATTCTTCAATAGCAGATAGATTAACTTCACCGATACGATTGATCTTCTCTTTAAGAGATTTTAAATTCTTCTCTTCGGACTTAGGGTTACCTTCGCGATCTTTATAGTTATCGGCAACGTCAGCAAGTTGAACCATATAGCGCTCGTTCATTTGCTCGATCAAATAATTTTCTTTCATTTGATTTTGCTCAAGCTCAAGGCGAGCTTCGTTCATGGTCGACTGCAGGTCACTTTTATGGCCTCGCTGCTCCATAATCGATTCTTCGATAGCTCTAATTTTATGACCTTCTTGTTCAAACTCATCGCGAAGTTTCGCTACAGACTCTTCAAGAGCTTTAACTTGATCAATCGCCATATTGAGTTCGTGCTTCTTCTGTTCCATCTCTACAGAACTTGAAGAAATTGTTTCAGTACTTCGAGAAGCTTCCTCACTCATCTTAGCCATGGCACTTTGGACTTCAGACAAAGATCGTGAAATCATATCGTGTTCGCGATTCAAGCCCTCAAACTCTTGGGTTTTAGTCGCCGAATCGACTTTGAGTGTTGTCACTTCGTCGGCCAATGAACCGACACCTTTTTTACAGGCATCAAGTTCTTGCTGTAACTCTTCAGATCGGGTTTCGAGTTCGAGTTTGCGCTCTCTCATTTCAGTAAGACGCTCTTCTGCATCTTGGCGTTCAGACTCTTTAGTGCTTTTCTTTTCTTGAATATTTTGAACTTCACGGTCTTGTCTTGCAACGGCAGTCTGAGCCGTTTGCACTTCGTTATCGGCTCGCTCGAGATCTTTTTTCAGTTCTGTGAGGAGAATTTCGTGGTCCGTCGTTTTCTTTTGAGCCGCTTCAACTTCAAATGAAATTTCTTGAAGCTCCCCACTTAACTTCTTAAGGGATTCTTGGGCAAGAGCGAGTTTTCCAGACCATTCGTCTTTCTGTAAGGATAGCTCTTTAATCTCTCGGCGTCTTTTGAGAACACCCGACTCCGCAGACTGTGCACCACCAGCCGTTAAAATACCTTCGGCACTCAACATATCCCCTTCGAGAGTCACAAAAGACCATTGGGGGTAGTTCTGATAAATCTCGAGAGCGTCATCTAACTTCTCAACCACAGCGATTTTTGCGAGTACTTTTTCAATGGTCCCTTGAAATTGATCAGGAGCTTTTACGACTTCTGACAACAAAGAGTCCACTCGAGGGTCAGTTTTAAGGTTTGTCTCTACTGACTCTTCAACAACGGCCATATCGGCGGACATAAAACTAGAGCGCCCTGAATTTTTCTCTTTAAGAAAGTTTACAGCCTTTAGAGACGTTTCCTTATCATCACTAAGTAGCATTTGCAGACGAGGACCTAGAGCCGACTCCATGGCAATTTCATACTTTTTGGGAACTTCCACGACTTCCGCCATGGGCTTATAGGGAATTTTCTCCGAAAGTTCTTCTTCAGAAAGATCACCATGCTCTTCTTTTTGCCAGAACATTATGGACTTAACGCCCTCTTCAAATCCCTCTAGATTATTCTGTAGGTTTTCGAGCCCATAAAGTCGAGAGGTCACCTCATTGAGGCGATCTTTAAACTCCTGAACTTCTTCCTGCTTAGACTCAACAGATTCAGAAAGTGATTTCTTCTGATCTTCAAGACTTTTCACATCTTCAACGAGTGTCAATTGCATCTGCCTTTGACCTTCGAGTTCATCAAAGATTTTACGGCGATTCTTTTCAAACTCAGTTTGCTTCGCCATCAATTCAGCACGAACCTCTAGGGCGTCGGCTTCGCTCTCTGCAGCCTGGGTAATCAATTCGATTAAAGTTTGTAATTTTGAATCTAGAGCTGATTCGGCCTGAGTTGTGGTCAGCATTTCACGACGTGCATCGGTCAACTCTCGATCGGCTTCGTCGATACGCGACTGTACCTGATCAAAATCTTCTTTCTTGGTTGAATAGAGAGCCGTTAACTCTTCAGCTTCTTTTTGCACAACTTCGAGTCGCTCACTGACTCGCTTTAGATCTTGCTCCAAGACTTGGGACTTCGCTTGGTTCTCCTCAACCAAAGACCCTGTCATTTCTTTTCTCTGCTTGGCTTGCTCAATTTCAAAGCGAAGATCTTGAATTTCTTGTTCTCGAACTTTCACATCTTGATTGGCTGCACTGGCCTTTTGCTGCTCGGAACTGACTTTCGTTTCAAGTTCTGCCAATTGAGCTTTGAAATTTTGTAATTCAGCATCGTCCGTCGAAATACTTGTCTCAGCTTCTTCCATAGTGTTCGAAGCTTCGTCAAAACGTTCTTGAGCGATCCGCGTTTTTTCACGAAGCTCTAAGAATTCAACCGACGAAATCCATAACTCGAGATCTTCGATTTCTGATTTAAGTTTTCGATAGCGTTCTGCTCTTTGCGCCTGTCTCTGCAAACTATCGAGCTGTCGCTTGAGTTCAGCAATAATATCTTGAAGACGAACCAAGTTTTGATCCGTCGAATTGAGCTTTCTTTGGGATTCTTTTTTACGAGCGCGAAACTTAGTAATACCTGCAGCCTCTTCAATTAGAGTTCTGCGCTCTTCGGGCTTGGAGGTCACAATACGACCAATTGCTCCCTGTTCAACAATTGAAAAGCCTTTTGACCCCGCACCGGTATCCATAAAAATTTCCTGGATATCACGAAGACGAGCAGGCTCTTTGTTGATCAAATATTCGGTTTCTCCCGAACGGTGTGACATGACGGCCGAATACTTTGCACGATGCGCCATATCTACGGCTGCCAGCGTCTCCGTCAAGGTGCCGATCTGGTTCACCTTTACCAGAATCGAGTTTGCGATGC
>JAUHWN010000121.1 GCA_030424665.1 Bdellovibrionia bacterium
GGTGAGGATATTACGTGCCGACGATTTGACCGTGGTTGGAACGCAACTTTGATCACTATGGCGGCCATCGAAAACTACGAGTCCTCTTACCTTAGAAACTACTTTCGAAGAGACCGAGCGACATTTGACCGTAGGCTTGGTGGAATTATTGGCTTGACCATGCGTCGATTTATCGATGTGAGGCAGGTTTATGACGAAATGATTTTTAATCTCATTCCTGGTGATGATTTTGACATAACCCAATTGAGCGCTGGTACCTGTGCCTTTGATTTTCAACAAGATTCAATTGAAGCTGGTGAGATGGGGAATGTTTGTGATCCCCAGACAGCATCACAATGGCAACTCTCTTCGTGGGATATTAAGGACTGGGGCAGAGCCCTTATCAATCCGGAAACAAACCAACCTTACAAGAGGTTTTGGGAATATAAGCCGAATAAGTTGGCTGATTTAACTTTTGCTAACCAATTGGCAAATAATTTCTTCCAAAATATTATTTCGGCGCCTGAGCCAGGTCACTATCTCTATCGAGAAGTTCAAGTGTCGCCGACTCAAGTGATTCCAATTATCAGTCCTCTTCCTTCTTTGTCGAGAGATAGCCAAGGAAGCGGTTATATTGCAAAAACGGCCGCTGAAGTGACATCAGAAGGTGAAACCCTTTTGCGAACGATTGCCAGTCTGCAAAATATGTCGCAACAGGATGCCGATCAGTTTGTGGCGGAGAACAAAAAGAACTTAGTTTATATGAACCGGGGTGGCCGGGCTAAGTTTTTGAGTTATTACGAGCGCTATGAGGGAGAGAGTTATAAAATGCAAAGGGTTGCCTATGCATACGATAAATACCTTGCTATTAATGCTCTTTCAGCTCGAGATGTCGGTGTACAAAAGTATCGTCAAAGAGGCTTTCAAGCGAATGCCTATTTATTACCTCAATCGCGAGATATGGTAATGAATCTGGCTAACTCTGTAATCTCTGAGAATCCTTTTATATCGGCTAGTAACGTGGTCAAAGGAGACGGAACAGTTGCTGAAAATGTTCTCGTTCCGGCCGCTTATCCCTCGAGTATGGATCTTTCGATGATCGTAACAGGGTTGGCGAGCTTTGCTTCTGAAAATGAACGCTCGATTGTCTCTCAAATGAAAATTTGTGCCAACAATGAGCCAGGTTGTAGTTCAGATAAATTTAGTACTGAGAAAGTTAGTTTTACCTCGGCAGATGGTCTTAACACGTTTACGGTTTCAAAGACGGTTAACGGTGAATCCATTGCATTTAATATGGTGAGGCAAGCTGCTCAGTTATCTCAGCAAAGAGACGAAGTTCTTGATCTGAGAGAAAATACAGCTGAAAGAGTCGGAGAAATTTTAACTGAAGGGGAGCAAGCCCGAGTGGCTCTTCACGAAGCCCTTTTAAAGGTTCCTGAATTAGCGGAACTCGCTGGGAGGCTGACTGATAATTCCGAAGGTGCAGAGAGTCTCTGGATGCTAACCATCACACTCAAAGACAACTTCGAAAAGGTCGCTCCAGATCAAATGAATCAGATAATCGGTATCATGAGTAAGATGCTTCAAGAGTCTGCGGAGAAGATTAACGAAGTGGCCCGAGCAAAACTCGGTGAAGACTTTCAGCAGCAAGCCGGCGAAGGGGTTACAAACCAAGTTGTGGGTTCAGTTCCAGGGCAATTGGGTGAGTTTACGGCTCCTGAGCAGAATGAGGATGAGCCAAGTGTTAGCGAAGAAGAGCGCGAAGCTATACTCGCTGTTATTAGAGGGTTTAATGGATACATTCAAGTGATTCAGCAAACTGCGGGCTTAATGGCTGCCGTTAAATCAGGGCAGCTTGATGCGCAAATCCAAGAAATTACAGATGACCTTGAGTATGAAGAGTCAAATATCTACTTCATTAGAAGATTTATGAGGCTTTTTGAACAAGAATAGTCGCTTGATAGCAAGGATTGTTTTGAGAAAGGCTTCTCTTATGAGAAGCCTTTTTTTATGCCCGAAGATTTGGTATGAAAAGTCATGGCAAAGAAAGAGCGTGGCCTTCAGGTCTTTACAGATTTTTATGGGGAAATTTATAAGGAGAGTTGGTCGCAGCTATTTGCCTCTCTCAAAGAAAATGACCAGAAAATCGTTCGCGGGAACTCATTTGCAGAATGCAACTTATCGGGTGAGACAATTTTTTATGACGATTGTTTTCTTTCACTGGCTTCGGGATATGATAAGGAGGACGCAAGTGGGATTGCATGTTTTTACGAAATGGATTTAGCGTCGGTCATAGCGGCGCGTGCACTAAAGCCCCGGCCGGGACAGCGAGTTCTCGATATGTGTGCTGCTCCAGGAGGAAAAACTTTAGTTCTTTGGCAGGCCATGGAAAACCAAGGGGAGTTGATTTCTAATGAGTTCTCAGAAAAACGTCGAAATCGTTTAAAGATAGTGCTTCGATCTCATATTCCAAGAGAGCAGAGGGAAGGGTTATTTTTGAAAGGGCACGACGGGGCAAAAATTGGATTAAAATACCCAGAAACTTTTGATGCGATCCTAGTGGATGCCCCTTGCTCGGGCGAAAGGCATCTCTTAAACACCCCCAGTGAAATCAACGAATGGACTCCCCAGAGAACCAAACGTTTAGCGAAACGGCAGTATGGGCTCATGACTTCGGCATTGTTGGCAGCAAGGCCCGGAGCTTCGATTCTTTATTCAACCTGTTCGATTTCTCCACTTGAAAACGATGGGGTTATTGCGAGGCTGCTCGATAAAAAGGGAGCAGACCTAGAGGTGCTGAGGCTCGATGAAGATCCTTTTTCTAGAGAAACCGAATTCGGTCGCCAGATTTTGCCAGGAGAAAAGTACTCTTTTGGCCCGCTTTATTGGAGCCTCCTTCGCAAAAGGGGGTAGATGGAAGTCGCCATTTTGGCGACATCTAAAAGTATTAATCTTAAAATGAGACGATTGCATTCTCCTTGCTGGATGTGAGCTCCAAATCAAATGAGTGCGATCTAAAAAGTTCGAGAATTTGTCTTTGCGGACTGGATGATCGTCCTGATCCGTCCGATAAGGATACATCTGTTGGAGGTTGGATGAACTATAGAAAGTGGATTAGTGTCAGTTCGCTTGTGTTATTTAGTTTTATTCTTGTCACAAAATACCAAAACTGTGCCCAAAGCCAAAGTGCTCACCTAGATTCTGAGGATTTTATTCCTGTTGATGAAGGTTCTCCAGTCAGCATTATAGATCCCCAATCAAGTTTTAAGGTTTCATTTGTTGAAGACTTCGTTGAGTTTAAGGACGATGCCAGTGAAATGGCCTTTGATGGCCTATGTGACTCTAAAAATAGAGAGGCCCAGTTAGGTTGGGTGGTTTTAAACGAAGATGGTTTCGTAATGGATAAAGGAAGAGTTCCCTGTGACCTAGGCGGTTTCCAGTTAGAACTCAGTGACCTTGGAAAGTTGAATTGTGGAGAGGAGTACCTACTCGAGGCTTCATTAGGAGCCAAGGCTGTAGATAGTATTGTCATCAAAAGAAGGTGTGCTCCTCTTGCTAAAGTTGTCGACGATCAACTTACTCAGGAGTTGGCGTCTGGATCAGGAAGATGTTTTATTGAAAAAGCTCAAGGGAGCTGCGATGTCGTTTGTTATGAGGGCGGCAAAGTGAAAATCAATTCTCAGCTTCAGTCTTGTGAAATCTAAAGAGACTCACCAGTTTTTCATCTATTCAAAATCGAAAAGTGTGGCCTGCCCAAGGTGAGAGTGTGCAGCTTCGAAGTCTTTCATGGCAATTTGGCCATTGACGATCGTATATACGGGCCAGCCTCGAGTCTTCCAATTGTGGTAGGGTGTCCATCCAGAGCGGCTAGCAATCCAAGAGTCTTCAATGACCCTTTCTTTATTCATATCGACCAGGGTGATGTTTGCTTTTCTTCCCGCATGGAGTGGCCCCAGGTTTTTAGCTTTATAGATTCGAGCAGGCTCAAGACTTAAGAGTTCGACAAATCGCTCAAGACTGAGTTTTCCGTTGTTAACATGATTGAGCATGATCGGCGCAATCGTTTGAACTCCTGTCATCCCTGAAGGACTACTAGGATAAGGTTTTGCTTTTTCTTCTAGAGTGTGTGGAGCGTGGTCAGATCCGATAACATCAACTGTGCGGTTTTTAATTCCCTCCCAAAGACCTCTTTGGTGGTACGAAGAGCGAATGGGAGGATTCATCTGAGCTTTAGTGCCGAGCTCATCATAGGCTGTTTCAGCCATAAGGCTCAAATGCTGTGGGGTGACTTCTACTGTCAGTTGCCCCGGTGGCAATTTATTTTTCATTTGTTCAAGGTAGTGAATTTCTTGGTTGGTCGTAATGTGCAAGCAATGAATAGGTCGCCCCGTTTTTTGCGAAATACTTACGATTCGTTGGGTCGCCTTGAGCGCTGTCTCTTCATCACGCCAAATTCTATGGTAACTTACAGGGGCGCCACTTTTTACGATTTCAAAGCGCTTGCGAAGGCGCTCCTCATCCTCACAGTGAATAGCAATCCTGCGCTGACCATGACTTAAAACATTTAAAAGGTGTTGATCCTCTTCGACGAGTAGGTCCCCCGTTGAACTTCCCATGAATATTTTGATGCCTGACACCCCAGGAAGTTTTTCAAGGGCGACGAGTTCCTCGGCATTGGTAGGCGTTGCTCCCACAAAGAAGGCGAAATCACACCAAGCTTTTTGGCTGGCCCTTTGGATTTTGTCTTCGATTTGCTCTTTGCTAATAGTCAGGGGATTAGTGTTGGGCATCTCGTAGACTGAGGTAATTCCTCCAAGCACAGCACCTAAAGTCCCGGTTTCTAGATCCTCTTTGTGTTCCATTCCCGGTTCTCTGAAGTGGACCTGACTATCTATTAAGCCGGGTAGGACATGAAGTCCCTCGGCGTCGATCACTTCATCCACCTTGGCACTGAGGCCAGGGCCCATTTCTTTGATTTTTCCTCCCTCACAGAGGAGGTCGACCTGGATCCATGAATGTTGATAAAGCTTGCCGTCAAATTGGGCACTATGGACAAGACCGTTTTTAATCAATAGGGATTTGGATTCTGTATTCATGGCACAGACTTTAGCACAGGCGGAGCCGTAAAATCAAAAGGGCATGGGACACTCTACCAATGTTAGTAAAGTCCGAGAATTCTTGAATTTTTTTGAAATAACTCTGAAAATAATCCTATGTCTTCAAATTTAGATATGATTTTATCTACCATTTCCGAATACAGCGCGATCGTCGTCCCCGTTTTACTGATATTAATCTGTGTTACTGGTATTGGAATATTGGTTGTTTCAATGCGTGCAGGAAAGAGGGGGGCCTCTGCGAATTCCGGCGGTGGATCTTTTCCTGACATGGGGGAACTCGAAGGAACTCTTAAAAAAGTTTTGGAGTCGACAGAAGTTCGAACTGCGGGAGTGAGTACACAGGTCTCTCCGGACGGTAATGTCGAAACCGTCTATAAAGAACTTCCGAGTGAAGAAAAAGAACAGCTGGAAAGTGCCATCGCAGCTAAAGAAGCAGAGATTGAGAAATTAAAAACAAATATGGAAACTCTCCGCAATGAAGCACAAAACTCATCAGGCGATGGAGAGCTTCCAGATGATATTAAGGCCAAGATAGAAGAGTTAGAAGCTCGTCTAGCCGAATATGAAATTATCGAAGATGATATTGCCGACCTCTCGATGTACAAAGAAGAGAATGCGCAGCTTAAAGCTGAAATTGAAGCCTTGAGATCTTCTTCTCCCGAATCGGGAGGAGCTGAGGAGCCGGCAAGTATAGAAGAGGCTTTAGCTGAAGATAAAAAAGTTGAAGAGCCTGCAGCAGAAGCTGAAGCTGCTGAAGACAATGGCGTTGATGATGATATCATGGCTGAGTTTGCGGCCGCCGTTGAAAATCAAAAGGCGGGGGACATTGAAGACGCAGGTTCCTTAGAGGATGATGCCTCAAAAAAAACAGATGAACCCGGTGAGTTAAATGCTGAGTCGCCGGTAGAATCAGCGACTGAATCTCCAGTTGATCCCTCCGATTCACAAGCTATGGTTGAGGCTGCAATGGCCGATATTGAAGCTTCTGAAGGTGGCTCTGGTGAAGCAGCGACCCCTGTGGCTGAAGAGGCCGAAAACCCTAAAATCATGGCTGAGTTTGCCGAAGAAAATACTTCTACCCAAGAGGTCGCAGCAGAAGACTCTCCCGAGCAAGACGAAGGGCCAGCGGTTGATGCCGATGCTGTTCTTAGTGAATTGGCTTCTTTTGGCGAAGGGGACGACTCAGGTGATGATAATGCCTTGGAATCTACTCTAGATACAGATAAACTTGTCGCAGAAGCTTCAGAAATGGATGATTCAAAAGAGTAGATCTCTTTGATCCCAAGGAAAGGGGATTGATTATGCTTCAAGGACTAATCAGCTTTGTTATTTCTCTCTTATTAGTAAGCGCGTCTTTTGCCTCGGAACGAGGAATCGTGGTTGATCCACCAAAGATTGATCTTAAAAAACAAGAAATCAAAAAAAATATCGCCATTTACCCAAGGGAAGTTCCTTTAGGTAGGACAGAGGCGGCTCTTGCGATGCCTTTCCGCAACCGTCTCGATGTAGTTTTAAAGCAAGGTCCACGTGGATATAAGAATTTACAATTTATAGCTTTTAATAAAAAATCATCCATGGAAGCTCGCTGGAGAGCATTAACTCTCATGGCTCGAATCGGAAAAGAATTGGCCATGCCTGAAGTCGAAAAAGCTCTCGTTAGTGAGCAGTGGTTTATGAGATCGGCGGCGATCCATTCGCTTTCGCGCATCGATAAGTCAAAGGCGCTTCTTTGGGCCAAGCAGTTGTTAATGAATGACAGTTCATTATTAGTGCGTGCGGCAGCGACGAAAGTTATTGGGCAACACCGTGATGCGAGTTCAACTGCCATCTTGTGGCAGAGACTGGATGACAAAAAGAATTTTCATCGTGGGCAAGGTCTCTTCATTCGACGAAAAATTGTTGAGGCTCTATCTAAAGTAACTCGTCCCGAAGAAAGTATGCGTTTCTTGCGAGTTCTTAATGACAAAGACCCCAAAGTCCAAGAAGCAGGTGTCACCGCCCTCGAGCAAATCAACAAAGTTCGTCTCGGCAAGGTCAAAGAACCTACGTCATTCAAAGTGAGTTATTGGAAAAACTGGCTCAAAACCAACTTCTAGTGAGCTTCTCGCTAGATTCGCTTTGATCCTGTGAGCAAAAGAAAGCTTCTACCTAGAGTTATTCATCTTCTTTTGGACTTTTTGTAGAACCCGTTCGATTTGAATTTCTCTTTCTATTCGGTAGAGAATAACATTTTCTTCGAGACCGTCAGACTCTAACTTTTTAGGGTCCGAGAAGAAGTCTTTTTTGGCTTCAGCATCTTTAGCTATTGTAACTTTGATGGCTTCTTCCTGGGGGTTGAGATTCCCTCTTACAAGACGAATTTGTAGTCGATAGCGATAGGAACTTGGATACTCCCCTTGCTTAGTCGGAGGCCTGAAGGCCCTGCGGCCCTTGATGTACTCTGTCTGTAAGACGGCTGTATCCATATTGTTTATTCTCATGGGATATTTGATCAAGGCCTGCTGGCACGCTCTCCAAACCTCCTCAAACTTGGCTTTGAAAACACGAGAATAAGAAAGGGGAGCAGGCTCAGGTGTTGAGGCACATGAACTTAAAAAGATAAGTGAAATGAAAAACAGAATTTTCTTTCTCAATGCAATTCCTCTAGATGTTACTTAGTAAATTCTAGTGCATTTTTAGAGAAAATGTCAGTGAATTCCAGTTTTTGTGGTCCGATGTCAAGGGACTGACTGGCATCACTTTGCGCAAGGAGAACGACTTCCCAAAGGTATCGCTGGTCTTTTTGCAAGTTAGGGAGCAGGTTCCAACTCGGAAGCTCAATATCTTCTTTCCAGTCAGGAAGGTGAACTTCCCAGAGAACCTTTTTGAGGTCGTAAATGACGCCTTGGTTATTCTCGCTCGTCACCTGACTCAGACTGAGGTAGATGCCCGAAGGATGGATTTCGTTTGAGTATTGAGTTGGTAGATCAAGTTTAAGTCCATTGTTGGCTAGGACTGGTGGCGCTATGATCGGAAGCAATTCAATTTGGTTGGATTGATTTTGTTTATAGATGCGACCACTTAGGCGTGCAACCTTTTCAGCGTTCCCACTTTCAAGATCTCTTGAGCGCATGAGTGTGAGGACAAGCCCGTCATTGTGTCCTCTTGTTTTTAGCTCGCGCTGTTGTCCGCTTTCGAGAGGTTTGATATCTGAAGGAAAGTATTGCCCCCCAGTTCTCTCAAGGGCCATCGCCAGTAAAACTTCTTTAGAATCATAAATAGGAGCGTAAACGGAGAACTTCTGGTTAAACGTATAAAGATCGAGTTCAACATTAGACGGGGTCGGTTGGTTTTCAATGACATTGACCTCTTTGATACCACCATTTTTGAATTCAATCAGTTCTAGAAGAGAAAAGGGTTCTAAGTCATTGGAACGAACCTCTTTTATCATGTCGCTGAGGTCGAATCGAGCCTGTACGGCCGCGAGTTTTTGTAGGCCTGATTCCGAAAAAGTCATACTTGAATTTGGTTTATTAAGACGGACACGGATAAAACCCCACCATTCTGCCTGATTAGGCATTCCGAGATTGCTCGGGATTTCAACGCTCTGGCCGACAATTTTAATTTCGTCCATCTTTAGACTGACATAGTCAGTTAAATCAAAGTCGATAAATTGGCTTTTGTAAAAAGCAGGGAATGTGAGGCCAACATCGATGTTGCCGTCACCGGTGACATCTTGATAGTTTTTTAGCTGGGTATTGTGAATAATATTTTTCTCGCCCTTTTCGTGTTTTATCATAAAGTTGAATGCACCTGGGGGTTGGTTTTTATAGGTAGTCGTCACGTAACCAGAGGCGTAGAGGGTTACATCCTCTGGTGAAACCCATGCACTCGGGATTTCGATAGTGCCATCTGCTTTTGAAGTTAGAACATTGTCGTTAAAGGGAACGTCTTCTTCGGGACCAATTAGTATTTTTGCACCGGCAATTGGTTGTCCATACTCATCACTAACGACGATGGTACTTAAGGGGCTGAGTTTATCTTTGCGTGGTTCCTCGGACTGTTTTTCTTTTTCAGAAGAGCAAGATATTGTAGTGACTATTAGAATTAACAATAAAGCGCTAAGTTTTTTCATATGGCACCTTCCCTATACTCTATTTTCCCCTGGGAGGCCCTACTGCTGTCAAATTAGGCTTTCATCGGACTCCCACCTTAATCGAGTATTTCACAGGAAACTTGTCTTTAGTTGAAAGCTTGTATAGCTTGCGTTTTATGAGCACCAATCAAGGCGACTTTCAGAATAAAAATGTGAAGCGAGACAGCAAGGACGATTCATGGTTTGTCGCCCTCCATCTCTCGACTTTTGCCGGGTTAATGTTTCCTCTTGGCAGTGTTTTGGGGCCGCTCATACTTTGGTCTATGAAGAAAAGAGAGATACCAGAGTTTGATCGCGAGGGTCGACAAGTTTTGAATTTTCACATTACGTGGACACTTGTGCAATTTGGAATTGGAATTGGAATTGTGGTTGGTTACTTAATGTTTCTTTTTATGGGGCTCGGACTGGCCGCCGGTGGTGCCGCCATCGATTTTAGCCAAGATACGATCGGTGCCATTAAACAATTAGCTCCGGCCGGACTCGGTATAATGGCTGTAATTGTTGTTTTTCTTTTTCTAGGTTTGGGGCTGTTTGCAACTCTCTCTTATTTCTATGAACTTATAATGGCCTTGGTAAATACCTTTCGAGCCAGTAATGGTGAACCTTCAGATTACCCCTTTCGCTTCCAATTCTTTAAAGAGGACGAAAATTAAGCCGGTTATTTTGAGGCCACTTACTCCTATGAAATTCAATGGGGATCGTGACATTTTTGGCCTTAAACTTGTAATTTCTGCAGATCAATAAAGTGATCTTCCTTCGCTTTTATAGAAAATCAAACTAGAGCTTATAGGAGAGACACAAATAGGCACTCTGGGGTTCTTTCCGGAATTTTTTTCCTCCTCAGGTGAGTTAAATCACTGATTTCTTTTAAAAATCTTAAAAATGCCGTACATTTACGCGATGCATAAAAAGGGGTTCGGAAGAGCCCATTGGTTTTAGGGATATTTATGAGAGATCGTCTTTTAGGTTTATCAATTGGATTCATAGCACTCACTTTACTCGCAGGTTGTACGTTCACGCGACCGGGTATTGAAGAGCCACCAATTAACAATTTGGATGAGAGAATTCCAAAAACTTTTTTTGTGAATTCGGCAAAAGCCAATGGCAAAACTGAGCCGAAGACTTTTCTTTGTGCTTGGGCCCCCATTCGCGAAAGAGAGTACGCCCACTACTGGTTCTCTCATGGTGCTGCTACGCAAACAATGCATTGTAATGTGGAATGGGTCATTACTGAGTCGGCCGTTGTTGGTCATCAGATTAATCCCAGTTATCCTGATGATCGTAGTCAGTGGACTAAGATAATTTCTATTCCCATTGAGTCCCATTACCATTACGAACCGGCAATTGATAGTCGCGGACGGGATACCAACAAATATATTAAAAACACGCAAAGAGACCCTTGGAACCGCAGGCCCTATATGGATCTCAACTTAAAAAACATTCAGTTCCATGCTGGTTATATGAACTTTTTTGGGCGCAGTACTCGAACCATCGATGTGCGAGAGATTGAATGGGATCACGAAAACGGATTTCTTGGTTTTACTGTCGAAGCTATGCACTCTGGATTTTCTTCTGAGCTTCAGGGACAGTTTCGCGTAAATTTTAAAACCTTTAAACACAATCCTGATTTTAAGAAAACGCCCTATGATGAAAGAAACTCAAGGTTTCTCAATGCGCTCCATATTCTTGGAAAGAAGGTAGAAGGAACTGAGCCCGTTCTCTATGCCGGGCACTGGGACCTTTCCAAAACACATACGATCTACCTTAATGGTTTTCCCGATCACTATCGAAAAATTGCCGTCGAAGCTGTTGAAGACTGGAACACCCTCTTCAAAAATACTGGGGCTTCCCCTGAAGGACACAAACCATTTGTGGTTGCGGATAAGGAGCTTGAATATCCATTGGATCTTCGATACCCAACAATTAACTGGGTCGATGACCGCAAAATTTCAGCCCATTCTGGGCTTGGAATTGGTTTAGCTTCAGCGGATGTTCGCAATGGTGAAATTCTGTGGGGAGGAGTCGTTCTTTATGGTGGTTTGATTGACCGCTTTGTAAGAGCCTATACTCCGAGTGCTAGTTACGCAGCTCGCGCACCGATCGACGGACTCCACTTGCATAAGTTCTTTAATATGCAAAATTCCGAAAAACCTTTGCGCGGACTTTTTGGAGAGTCGAGTCTTGAATACATGCTTTCTCCGGAAGGACTCGATAAACTGAATTCGACTCTTTCGATGGCTTACAGTGCGAGACTTCAGGAACTTGAGTCTTTGCGAAATACCCCGGCCAATGAAACCGAAGCCGAGCGCGAGCAAAGAGAGTCACGAATTGCTGAATTGACTTCGAGCTTGAGTTCAATCGCTGGAGCGGGGGCTCAAACGACAGATTTTTCAAGTTTTCTCAGTTCTTTCGACTTCTCCCGCTACATTCAAGATGATTATCTTTACAAAGAATCAGATGGTGTCTTGCCGAATCAGAGTGAGTTATTCGAAAGGGATTTTAATCTCTCCTCGGCAGGTTCGCAAAACTTTGCAAAATTCTATTTGGGCGACGGCTTTAGTGAAATGTCTACGGTGGAGCAGGAGCAAAGGCGCTATCAAGTTGTCAGTGAAGAAATTAATAGTTCTAGGTTCTCTCATATTTTTGACGCCGACCGGAGCTTCAACGAAGTCGTACCTCAGTGGCATGCTGGAATTGCCTCACAAATCGCTCGCGGAAATCGCATTGACCAACAAAAGGCAGCTGATGCTGTAGTGAAGGGCTTAACTCTTCACGAGATTGGTCATTTTCTTGGCCTCGGTCATCAGTTTAAGGGTAACTTCCTTCCTAAAAAGGGAACAGTTCCCGAAAAGTACATGGAAACCCTAACGACAATGGCCCAAGACAACTACAAGAACTACACAACCGTAATGGATTACAGTAGCGGTCGCACCGAAATTTTATACGACAAGGATGAACTTGTGCCCGGCCCCCATGATCGATTGGTGGTTGAGTACCTCTATAATCAAAAGTATCCCGTTTTCAAGACGGGGATGGATGATTTTAAATTTGCAAAAGTTCCTGATAACGGGAAGATTCCTGATATTCCACCTGATTCAGACTATGAGGGAATGAAGACCACTTATTTTGAAGCGTGTTCTGATATTGAAGCTTCCCTTGCAATGGACCCCTATTGTCGAAGGTGGGATCGTGGTTACGATGCTTTCACGATCGCTGAATCTATCATGGAGGATTACAAAGAGAGTCTTGTATACAGTCTCAATGCTTTTACGAGTGCACGTGGTGATAACCCAGATCGCAGATTGTACTATCTTTGGTACCATAGTTTGAGGTCATTTTCCCATGCTCGAAGTTTTTACGATGAGATGAGAGTGCGAATCGATAACAATCCACAGTATGCTAATGCCTTTAGTGCGATTCGCGCGAGCCAAGATAGCCTCTATAACTTCTCAAAGTACTGTCTCAATCCAGAACTTGCTCCAGCATCGACAAAAGATGCCTTTAAAACTTTGAGCTATGTCGATGGTAATTCGCAAGAAAAATCTGAGATTCACAATCTATGTCGTGCAAGTCAGTATGTTCTTCTTGAGTTTAAGAAACTTCTTGAGCGCAAGGGGAGTGATTACAATATTGTTGATTATGACGCTGGCTATGTTGCCTCTGGAATCGGTGGTGGAGACATTGCCAGGGATTGGGGAAGCATTTTTGGACGCTATAGAGAAATTAGTTTTCTCCCAGTTCGGCTGTCAGCTCTTTTGGCTATCAGTACTCCCACTCCATGGTTTATGTGGGGGCCTTGGCAAGTTCCGATTCAAAGGTACAGTAATACAGATGCTCGTTATTCTATGCAGACCCTCTTTCCATACGAATTCATGGGCGCGATTAACGCTGCCGTTAAAAACAGTTTAAGATTTGGTGGAACGATAGACCAGGAATCGGCCGAAATGGGGCGTCTCATGTTTTATCTGCCATCGTTCTTGTTTAGCAGTAATTACTTGAGTAATGATAAGACCAATCGCTTTCCTCAAGACTATATCGATAACCTTCGATCCCAGACGCAATTTAACTTTAGAATGACTCCGGTCCTTCTTTCTAAATTAGATCCTCCTCAAGGAAGAACGCCAACAAGGGTCTTCAAATTTAAAACCACTTATATGGACTTTGCGAAGAGACAAGAAATTGACTTACCATACGCCTTCTTGCTTCCTGAGGGGCGAGTGCTGGCGAAAG
>JAUHWN010000122.1 GCA_030424665.1 Bdellovibrionia bacterium
AATAGGTAGGTGAACCCACTGACTGCCAGGAATGAGGTCTCCGGCAAACAAAATAGTGTTTTGTTCGCCTTTGACAATACAGTGCATTTGCCCGGGAGTATGTCCATCAGACCAAAAAAACTCAATCTGCGGAGGAACCTTATTGGACTTTCCATTTCTTTTGATGATTTCTAGGCGGCCACTGGCTTCGAGAGCTTGATTAATTTCTGGAACAAAAGAGGCTCTATCCCTGAAGTGGGGATTCTTTGCCCGCTCCCAGGCCTCTTCGCCAACGACGTAATGGGCCTTGGGAAACAGAAGTCTTTTTTCTCCTGAGCTATAGGGCGAAAGTAGTCCACCGGCATGGTCAAAGTGAAGGTGGCTGAGAATTACTAAATCAATGTTTTCTTCTTTAAATCCCAATTCGTTTAATTCTTCGAGTAAAAGGTGGTGGTCACCGTTTTGTACGCCATACCGTTCTGCCATTTTAGGCTCAAAAAATGCGCCTATTCCGGTTTCGCAGAGAATCAGCTGATCGCCAATTTTTACGAGCATTGATCGACAGGCGAGGGGGATGCGGCCAATCTCATCGGGTTGAATCCATCGTTCCCATACAGCACGGGGGGCGTTACCAAACATTGAGCCACCGTCGAGCATTTGTTTATTTCCTTCGAGCGACCAAACTGAAACCTGACTCATTTATAAACCTTTAGTTTAAGGAATAGCTTAAAGACACCGTTTGTGTGACATCCGTGGGTTTAACTCCCTGTGGAGGATCATTATCATGTCCAACACTGATCAAATAATTAAATTTCAAATTTTCACTCAACTTTGTTGTAATACCAAATTTTGTGCTCAATCGATGGTCGTAAATTTGATCGATCAGTGGCTGGAAGTAGCCTATTAAAAAGATTTCTATGTTGTCATTGAGGTCATAGTTAAGAGCAATATAATTTGAATTACGTAGATAAACCTTAAGGCCCTGGTCGCTAAATCCGCTTACTTCTTGTTGGTCCTCCTCGGAATAAAATACAGAGGTTCCAAAATATAGGCGGACATCTTCATTCGAAAGTATTTTCCAACGCAAACCAACTCCACCTAATGCGCGAAGAGAGAGTCTTCTAAATGTGTCGGATTGAACCTGGTAGTAATTTTCCCAAAAAAGAAAATCGCCAGTCAGGGGGCCTATAAACCGCAAATGCGCGAGGCTATTTCGGGTATCGACTTTTTGTCCTGACTCGCCATAATTGGTCTGCACTAGAGCGAGGCTTTGAATGTCTCCAATCGGTCGAAGCATGAGAGCACTTGCCGAAAAGGAGGATTTCTCGGTGTTTCCCGTTAGAAAACTTCCGCCCAAGCTGAGGTTGTATTTATTTTTTCCCGGCTTGGCCTTTTGAATGAGGCTTTCAATATCAACAATGGCCTGGGAGTCGAGAGCTGCAGTAAAAAAACAAAGTAAAATTATAAAAGATCGAATCATATTTCGATAAAAACAATTATATTAATTTCTGTAAACAAAAAACTCGCTACTGAAACGTCATGCTGATGATATAGCCGGTTGATTGAATAGAGCGAATATAGTTTTTGAATGGCCCCAGCTTTTTTCTGAGAGAGGCAATGTGGACATCGATGGTGCGAGGTTTCACGTCACTGGCCGCAGGCCAAGCCACTTCCATAAGACGGTCCCGTGTGACGGGCCTGCCTGGAGCCTGAAGGAGTTCCAATAGAATTTTATATTCCCTCGGGGTGAGATGAACGGTTTCATTGTAATCAAAATCTGTGATTTTCATTTCAGGAAGGGAAAGGGAAATTTCAATGGGTCCCAATTTCAAGGATTCCTGAGCCCTGTCCGTACCCTTGAGCCAAGATCTGTAAAGCTCTAGGATGCTGTCGAAATTTTTCGAATAATGCCCTTCTTGTATCCACGATGGGTGAACAGTGCTTTGTGACTCGCCAAAAAAGCAGATAAAGGGAGTCGACTGATATTCTCCACGCGCGTGACTCAATTCTAAAAAAGGGATGAGTTGCGATTTTCCGAGGCCCCGGTCAATGAGTACTATCTGAAATTGATTGAGATTCACATTTTCAAGAACACCCTGTTCAGGAGAGAGGGAGAGTACATCGGCGTATTTCCTTAAATCGTCTACGGACACGTCCTGTTCCGATCGATGGATCAGTAAAAGAGCTGGTTTCTGCATTCATGCCTCCCCTTAACTTATGTTAAGGAGGAACATTCTTAGAAATATGGGGGAACTATGGGATTTTCACCATAGATTTGCCTTCTATTGAGATGGAGGGCGGTGCCTTGTCGCAGGGCCTTGAGAGAATAAAAAAAACGCCTCCTCGGGAGACGTTTTTTTATGAACAAGTAGTCCCAAATGGAGTGGGAATAATTTACTTAAGTTCTCTATGGACAGTGTGTCTTTTTAAGAACTTGTTGTACTTCTTTTTCTCTAAACGCTCGGGATGCGTTTGGAAGTTCTTCTTAGTCGTATAGCGAGAAGGCGGTTTACCTTCCTTACGTGCTTCTGTGCATTCGAGAGTGATGATTCTGATTTTACCTTTTTTCTTCGCCATTTTATGACCTCTTAGTACAGTGACTCTTTAAAAGCGTTGTGATATCACAAAATAAATTGCTTTGCCAGAGGAAAAATATTCTCCTTATTCTTACTGGGCAGCGCTTTAAGTGTTTGAATTTACTATGGTTCTATTTACTTTCCCGGGGGAGGGTTCCACTGCTTCAGGACAAAGAGATTCGAGAGATTGAAAAAATCGTTAAAGAGGCTGGAGCCCTTATTATGGGGTTTTATGGTTCAGAGAAAACCCAGGTGAGCTACAAGGGTGACTCGAGTCCCGTTACTGACGCAGACCAGGCCTCAAATGACCACATTCTCGCTTACCTGGAAGCCAATAGCCCCTATCCGGTGGTGAGCGAAGAAGGGGAGGACCTTCCCGATGGATCGTCGCTTGAGAGTTTTTGGTTATTGGACCCTCTCGACGGTACAAAACACTTTCTTAAAGAAGACGGGGAGTTTGTCATTAGCCTGGCCCTAATTCATCGCGAACAAGCCTATGCAGGCTTTCTTTACGCCCCCGTCAGCAAAGAATTCTATTTCGCGCAAAAATCTAAGGGCTGTTTTTTTAATGGGCAGAAAGTTGAAAACAAGAACCAGGGCCCTGCCAAGCGGTCCTTCTCTAGTGGCTACCATAAAAGAGAAGAGTCCAAGGAATTCCGCGAGCAATTGGGAATTGAAGAGTTCTTTCGCTTGGGATCTGCCTTAAAATATGGTCGCATGGCTCGAGGGGCCGTCGATGTCTATCCGCGCTTCGGTGAAACCCACGAGTGGGATATCGCTGCAGGGCAAATAATTCTAGAAGAAGCGGGTTGTGAGCTTTGGGATATCCAAACCTTGAAACCCATGCGCTACGCAAAAGCCAATTACCTCAATAGAGGATTTGTTGCATTTCGTCGCAATCTACAAATAAAAGACCTTATGCAGTCCCTCATTGAAAAGAGGAAGCGTGCTATGAGAGAGAAAAACAATGGCTGACGTCGATCGAAATATAGAAGAATTAAAGAGTAAAGTGAAAGAGTTTTGTGAAGATCGAGATTGGGATCAATATCATTCGGCAAAAGATCTTTCTATAGGTCTTTCAACTGAAGCGGCAGAGCTTCTTGAGATCTTTAGATTTCGTTCAGAGGCTGAGGAAGCTGAGGTTTTGCAAAAAAGTAGAGTCGAAATCTCAGAAGAGCTCGCAGATTGCTTGTTTTTTATTCTTCGTTTTGCGCAAAAGTATAATTTTGATTTGGATGAGAGCTTTCAAAATAAAATGAAAAAAAATGCTGAGCGCTACACGGTCGAAAAAGCAAAAGGGTCTAACGAGAAACTTTAGAAGTGGTCCTTTTGGCTTCTCAATTCTGCAAAAACCTCTACTGCACTTGCATTTTCCATCTTTAAATTCATGCGAATTTCCATAGAATCTGTGCGCATAAATGGGTTTGTATTCAATTCATCGCGCAAGCGAGTCGGTACTGTAGGAAGTCCTTGCTGTCGCAGTTTATTAACTTTTTGCATGCGATCAATAAGTCTTGAGTTTTGCGGTTCGACACTCATGGCGAACCTTCCATTGGCGAGTGTGTATTCATGAGCGCAGTACAGAAGAGTGTCGGGATCTAAACTTTTAACTCGCTCGATACTTGAGTACATTTGCTCCATAGTTCCCTCAAAGACTCGGCCACACCCCATGGCGAAGATGACGTCTCCAATGAACAGAACCTTATCCTCAGCGCAATGATAGGCAATATGCCCGAGTGTATGGCCTGGTAAATAGAGAACTTCAAATTGACTCGATCCAAATTCGAATTGATCGCCGTCTTTGTTTTTGATGTCGCTTCCTTTTATTCGCTTTTGATCGTACTCAGGGGCTCTTAGTTGGCAGCGAAACTCTTGCTTCAATTCCTGGTTTCCACCAATGTGATCGGGGTGGTGATGGGTATTCCATATCTGATCGAGGCGCCAGCCTTTTTCGTGTAATTTATTCTTAGTGCCCTGGAAGTCAGAGGGGTCTATGGCGGCAACTAAGTCAGAATCCTTATCTCGCAGGAGAAAATTATAGTTGTCATTCAGAGCTGGGTATTGAACGATTTCAATCTTCATGGCATAACCTCTCTATTATTATTGAATGGGTTTTTACCGGTGAAAGCAATGAGAAATCGATGTTAAAGCAAATTAAAGAGATGGAAAATCATATTCTTAAGACGTGTCGAATGGTGTGGGCGATCGCACTTATTCTAGTTGTTCTTTTCACGGTTTATGCACAAATGTTTTTTATCGAAGGGCCAGAGCAAGCGGTCGACAGTTTTGCGAAAAACTTAATCTTCGCTCTTGGTATTGGACTCTTTTTGATAGCAAGTATGGGTGTTGGTTATTTCGTAGTACGACTTGGCGATCAAGTTTTGAACGAGAAATTGAGCTTTGTAAAAGGTCTTCAGCGATTAGCCCTTTCCCATATACTTCGATATAGTTTGCTCGAAGCGGTGGCGATTAATGGCTTAGTACTTGCGGTATTTCAGCAAGATATATCGGCCGCCTATCCTTTTTTGGTACTTTCTGTGCTCGGTTTTTTTCGATATTTCCCTAACTACAGAAATTTATTTTCACAATACCCGGAGCTGACTGAACCCCCTGGTGAGGGTTTACCCTCAGAGGTTTAAAAGGAGTCCTATTGAAAGCTCTGATACAACGAGTGAAGCAAGCTGAGGTCTCTATCGATGGCCGGAGTCACAGCAAGATAGGTCGAGGAATTCTTACTCTTTTAGGTGTTGAGGAGAATGATTCGGCAAAAGAGGCCGAGTGGCTCGTGCAAAAAATTATTGGTCTCAGAATTTTTCCTGACGACGAAGGTAAAATGAACCTCTCTCTCGCGGACTTGGGTCTCAGTCATTTGGTAGTTTCTCAATTCACTCTTTTAGGAGATGTAAGAAAGGGGAGGCGACCTCATTTTCTCAATGCTGGTGATCCCCAAAAGGCCAAAGAGCTTTTTCATGGCTTCGTTCGTTTGAGCCAGGACAGGGGAATAACAACAGAACAAGGCGTGTTTGCGGCGGATATGGAAGTGAGTCTTATCAACGATGGTCCAGTCACGTTCATGATTGATACGCCTGAATCCCTTTGAACCTCCATAATTTTCTTTAAGGCTAGCCCTTGTTTAATAGATTTCGTATCATTAGATATGGAGAAAAAGCGGATCAAGATAGCCATATCCCAAAGAGATTCAATAGATCTGAACTATAGTTCTGACGGAGAAATGGTAAAAGATATTTCTTATCAGGTTATAGGTTGTAAGAATTTTGTTGATCAAGTTGAAGCGACCTTCAAAGGCTTTTCTGGTAATATCTCTGACCTCAGATTACCCGAGGGAGATAGTCACTCAGAAATTCTTATTCGTGAACTCATTCTCAAAATAAAATCTGATTGGAATTTTCCTTATAATGATGAGGAGCTTTGTCATTGTCGAGTCGTCCCAACTGAAGTCGTCGATCAAGCTATTATTTCTGGGGCTCACAGTGTAAAAGCCGTTAATCGAATGACTTCGGCTGGAACGGGATGTGGAACCTGTCGCAAAGACATCGAGGCACTCATTAATCATCGATTGGCAAAAACGTCTTCAAAACAATAGGCACTATTTATTTTGTTTCCAATGGTTCCCATAGGTACCAGAGTTCTAAAGTATGAGGTTTCGCCTCCGGGATTAAATCGACGTCGTGATCTCAATTTATCATTTTCTTCGAGGTAGCGAAGCAAGTGGTCAGCATCCTCTAAACTGAGGTGTCTTGCCTCGAAGTTGTGACGACTTTCAAGGGTATTGATTAAGCTCTCGCGACCGAGAAAGTGAAA
Organism: Bdellovibrionia bacterium; assembly: GCA_030424665.1. Classification (GTDB taxonomy): domain Bacteria; phylum Bdellovibrionota; class Bdellovibrionia; order Bdellovibrionales; family JAGQZY01; genus JAUHWN01. Next base: position 6,378 of record JAUHWN010000122.1, read on the forward strand.
TATTCCACCCATGTAGGTAATGAGGCCCGGCTCCCCAAGACTGACTCTCCTATTGTGTTCAATTTCTCTAGCCCAAAGAATATTTCTACGTGTTCTCAAAGCATAAGAATTGTCGTACAACTCATAGTATTCCTCGAGACGATCTAGTTGCCCCATTTGGAAGAGGCTGTAAATCGAAAGCCTTTGCACAAGTATGTCGTAAACGAGGCTCGACTCTAAAAGATTGTCAGAAACTCGATGCATACTTGCAACCAGATTGACGAGCCTTTCTGCGCTTAATTGTGAACGGACCGATTCGAGGTGGGTTTCTACTGATTCGAGAGACTGAAGCCGAATCCCATAGTAATCTGCAAAGCGATAAAGGTCGTCATCAAAGTTTCCGTTAATTTCAACGCCAAAAGGAATCTCCCTTTTAAGCGCATTCACCAGTTGCAAGTAGGTGAAGGCGTAGTTCCAGTCCGAGATAACATCGATGTCTACTTCTAGGAATTGACTCAGGGTTTCGAGGTATTCCGGGTTATCTTTGAATATGATACCGGTTCTCTCAGAGACATTACGTGTTGATACGAGTTGCTCTTGAAGCACCCACATATCTCGTTCATTGACTTCTGAAAATACCAAACGACTCGATTGGAGGAAAATACGAGCGAGAGGGTGGGGGCAATTGACCTCTTGATCAAGGCACTGTGCTGGATCGATCGGAAGCTTCAGGCCTTCATGGACATAGCCGATCGCCACGGAACAGCTCCCATAACTATCTTTAAGAAGCCAAATATAACTTGAGCCAACAGGCGGCTGTTGGCCATCGGTAAGATGACCTTCCTGGGCAACTCCGAGAGCGCTGAGAAGAGTGATAAAAATGCAGGAGCTTGCACAAATAAACCAACTTCGAAACATGCCCTTCAGAGTGCAAGGCCTGTGCCTTGAGCAACCCGAAAATCTATGTGCTTTCATGGGCTTAGAAGGGTCCTTAGCGAGATATTAACTGAAATTGAGATCAAGAATTCTATTTAATGATATCCAAAATGCGTTCTACTGGAGCCTAGGATGGGCCCAATTTTTTGAGGAGTTCAGCGGTCACTTTGATCTGAATGTCCTGAAGTTCCCCTTTGACATAGGCTCCGGAAGAGTATTTGTGCCCTCCACCGCCGAACTGCTCGGCCACTTCAAGAACCTCAAGCTTCCCTTTTGACCGAAGACTGAGTTTATAGTCGTTGGGGCCATCTTCTCTGAAGAGGACTGCCGCTTCGAGGGACTCAATATTCATAACCATATCGATGACATCTCGTGAGTCATCGAGGTGCATGTTGTGTGTTTCGAGATCTTCTTTTTTGATGTTGAGAACCGCCAGGCGAGAGTCTGCATAATATTGAATCTGACCAAGGACCTTAGAGATAAAGGCGATTTTATCGGTCGTGAAATTTCCGAATAGCTTTTGGTGGATGAGGCCAGGTTCCTCAATATAAGGAAGAAGTTCTGCCGCTATTAGGTGAGAGGCCGCGGAGTTGCGAACATACCTGAAAATCTGTGTATCGAAGACAATACTCGTATAGATCGCCTGACTAATATTTACATCGAGCTCTACGTTGAGTCCTTTAATAATTTGGTAGGCCATCTCACCGGTGCTAGCGGCCTTGATGTCGATGACTGAGTCCATGGTTGGGCTCGGTCCTTCTTTTAAAATAGGGTGATGATCGATAAATACAATTTTCTTACAGGATTTTTCGAATTCCTCATAAAGTGGAGCTAGAAGTCGTTTATCATTGGTATCAAAAATGAGGCAAAGATCGATGTCTTCGATCGCGCTATGCTTACCTTCAAAAATTTCAACTTGATCAGTACCGCTAAGGAATTCATATTTTTTTGGAAGTTCATCGACGTTGATGACTCGCGCTTTTTTTCCACATTTATTGAGAGCGTGGAAGAGTCCGAGTTGAGCTCCCAGTCCATCACCATCACACTGCCTATGGGTACTTAATGCAATACTGGTGGCATCATCAATATCTTTTAATAACTGATCAAACATAGAGTCTCTGTGATTCCTTTTTACAACTACTAGATTATATCTTTAGTGTTAAATTTTGTATGAATTTCTTTTAGAAAACCGTAAATCTTTAGCTCGCGCCAGAGCCAGTTTGCGAGTCTTTTCTCAAAATGAAGCTTCAGTTAAGTTTCCTCAACTTTTGTCTAAATACTTTAGTCAATTCTTGTAAAAGAGTTTTTGAAAGTGAACTGACAAAGATCCCGGTCTTTGGGTTCATATCAATTGAAACGGGGTAGTCATAAATACTTAAATCGGCGTAGTAATGGGTCTGGCTCGAAACCTGACACCTTTGAATAATGGGCACTGATGTAAGGCCGTACTCAGCAGCCGTGCGAACAATAATTTGAAAGAGACGGGGGCTGTAGACATTAAGAACGAGTGAAGACTCTAAGCCATCTAAGTTTTCATAGAAGTGAATATTTTCTGGTTGGATAGTTCCCTTGATCATAGGCCGGTCGTCACAATCTGGGGAAGATACTTTAGGCCTAAGGAGGCGATTCCTAGAAACGAAAAGAAACCAAAAATATCAGTGCAAATTGTGACGAGAACGCCACTGCTCACGGCGGGGTCAAAATTTAGTTTTTTCAAGACAATCGGAGTGATCGCCCCTAAGCCAGTGGCCACGATCGAATTCAATATCATTGAGATACAGATTACGATGGCAACGAGTAAATCTTGTTTCCAGAGATAAATAAGGGAGCCAGCGGTGATACCTAAAATAATGCCGATTTGCACACCGACGAAAATCTCTTTGAGAAGAGCTTTGCGAATCGTTATAAATTGAAAGTCGTCGGTAGCCAGTCCTCGGTTGACCACCGTTAAAGTTTGAATTGCAGTATTTCCACCTGTAGCCGCCACAATATTTTTTACGGAGGCAAGAATAATCAATTGCGCCATTGTTTGTTCGAAAAGACTAACAACCGAACTAGCGATTGCGGCAAGAATAAGATTTAAAAACATCCAAGGAATTCGATTTTTAAAGCTCTTTGCACTCGGAGTGTAAACCCGGTCATCCTCTTGAAGCCCTGCTGTCGCATAAATTTTTGCAGTTGCCTGCTCCTGGATGACGTCAACGATATCGTCGACGGTCACTAACCCCAAAAGTCGGTGGCTTTTGTCGACAACCGGTAAAGCGATAAAATCGTACTTTGAGACAAGATTTGCTACCTCATCTTCGGGAGTTTCGGGAGTGACAGAAATGATATCTTTGCGCGCCAGTTCTCGTAGGTGCTTTTCTGGAGCAGCGGTGACCAAGGAGCGAAGAGAGACGACGCCGATCAGCCGATCATCCTTATCCACACAGTAAATGTAATAGATGCTCTCTTCTCGAGATCTCATGCGCAAAATATCGATGGCCTCTCCAGCGGGAAGATCGGCGGGAAGAGTGAAGACCTTCTCGATCATCAATCGGCCTGCAGAGTCCTCCGGATAATTGAGGTAATGCTCAAGTTTAGTTCGCTTTTGTCTGGAAAAACTTTCAAGGATGCTATGCTTTCTGTAGTCGTCGACAAGTGCGAGTAAGAAAGCTCCATCACTTTCGGGGCACTGGGCAATGATGGCTTGCACCTGGGCATCATCGAGTCGGCCCAAAAGTTCCTCGAGGCGACTATCGGGAAGATCGAGTAGAGCTTCGTGGGAGCGATCGATGGAGATCAAGGCGTCTATAAGGTTTCTGATTTCAACATTATTGAGGTGGCTAAAGAGTGCGGCTAAGTCTGGAGCGGCCAATCGACTGAGAATAGATTTTAAGGGTCGGTTATTTCGTCCGACAAGCAGTCTTCGAATGATTGAAATGTTAGTCGGGTTCAATCTCATAACGCTGCCTGTTAAGTCCGCGATAATGTTGGTTTTACGTACGATCCTATCTTCTCGTTTCAGCTTGCAGACGTCAATGGTTTTAGTTATAAGGTATGTTTAATCAAAACCACGAGAGGTTCGATGGCTGACAACGAAAATCTGCCGGTAACTAAACGAGGCAAACAGCTTCTTGAAGATGAACTTAAGAAACTCCTCACTGTGGAGCGCCCTTCGGTAATTAAAGCCATTGAAGAGGCCCGGTCCCATGGGGATTTAAGTGAAAACGCTGAATATGATGCGGCGAAAGAAAGACAAGCTCTCGTTGAAGGACGGATTAGTGAGATCCAGTCTAAATTAGCTGGTGTTGAAGTCGTGGATCCCTCTTCAATCCAAAGTGATCGAATTGTCTTTGGAGCCCATGTCACGGTGATGGATATGGATAGCGAAGAAGAAGTCTCCTATCAGATTGTTGGTGTGGATGAAGCCGACGTAAAGTCTGGCTATATTTCTATTCTATCTCCTCTGGCCCGCGCCATGATTGGTAAGCAGGATGGCGACCAAATTGTGGTGCGCAGTCCTAAGGGCGAAAAAGAATACGAAATCGTCAGTTTCGAATTTAAGTAATTAACACTTCTGTCAAAATAATTGGATTCTTGCTCACTGGCTCTGTGGTCTCTATGCTTAGATTATGAGCGCGAAGCCCCCTAGTAACTACCAGAGTAAGAATTTAGTTGAGAACCAGCCGGGCATGGCGATTAGTTTAATCGTTCTTGTCCTGAGTTTGTTTTTGGGGCTCGCTTTTCGATTTGTAACAAACCCTCAAATTTTAGAAGAAAAACTTCAAGAGCAACTTCAAGGAGTGCTTGGCAATTACGACTTAGCCCTAAAGAAGCCGCGAATAAGTCTAAAGAATTCATTTGTACCAGAACTGGCTTTAAGGGTTGAAAGCCTTTCAGTTAAGTCGAAAAGCTATAGTTGCGGCCCCGAAGTCGATTTAATCTCTCTGTCCTTTCCTTTAACCTTCAATCAGGTTTTTTCAGGTGACTTTAAGATTGCACGTGCTCGTGCGGAGCAAGTCTTGGTCGATCTCAAAGAGGATGAAAGCTGCCGAAGTGAAAAATCAAAAATTACTCAAGAACCCCAGGAGATTAGAGAGGTCATAGAGAAATTGGATCCCGAAAAAGCGAGGGCTCAAGTTCAAGAGGTTTTGTCGGCAAAGGATGAGCCGGCTCATCATGTTCAAAAACTTAGACCTCATATTATTCGCTTTTTGGAGCCCATCAAAAGAGAATTAAACAAACCTCTTTATCGAGACCTTTCTCTGAGAACTGTTCATATTGGTGAGTTGAAGTTGAGAAGTCCCGAATTCGTTAAGGAACTTGTTTTTCAAACAATTGATCTCAATTTATCGAAGGCAGTAGATGATGAAGCTGGTGCCCAGATAGGGATTCAGTTTGAACTTTTGTATCCAGAACTCTTTCTCGATCGATTGCAGAATCAGAGTCGTATTTTTTTTAAGATTGGGTTGAACTCTCAGAGAGTAGAGCTTTTAAATCGATTTAGAGCAGCAGAAGGAAAAATTGAAAGTCTCCTTCAATTTGGAATCGAGTCGGAAAAGAGCGAAGATTGGACGCTCGACTTTGAATCGAACATCGATCACTTTTCAATATCCTCTTTAACTCAGATATTGGAAACATTCGATGTCTTGCAATTTAACAAGAAGCCTGAGTTTTCGTGGCTCGACTGTCGTATAAACTTCAGAGAGAAAATTTCGAGTCTGGCCGAACTGAAGCTCTATGTACAAGATTGTCGAACCAGTGGAAAGCTGGGTAAAATACGTCTTCCGAATTTGATATGGTCCGTTCGAAAGGGTTTCATCCCTTTTCAAGTCGCCTTTGAAAAACTCAATTTGGACCAACTTTCAGAAGTTCTAGCGTGGACTGCTTGGAGAGGGACATTCGACCGCCTAGGCCTGGTTCAAGGCGAGTTGCAGTATAAGAGTGCAAACGATATTGAGGTAAAAGCCTTCCTCAAAGACGCCTACTTAAGAATATCAGGAGGCGGTTTGCGAAAATCCCAACATGTTGAACTCCTTGGCTTTAAACTCCACAGGAGTGAAGATCGAATATCGTTGTTGATCGATCAGGGAAAAATTGAAAAGGGTGAAATTGAAGGAACGCTGACGGCGAATGCTTCTCATGATTTTCGGTCGGGCCTGATTCAATTCGATCTTAAGAAACTCAATTTTGATCCAGCTATCGAGAAAATGATTTTCGGTGGAGACCTCCAGGGCTTGGCTATGGTTGGTCAACTTAAGTTCATAGATAAGAAGCTCGATTTTTTTCGAGGACTTTTAAAGTCTTCAGAAATGAAAGGGACAGACTATAGCTTTAAGGATCTAAAGATCGAATCGGAGCTCAAAAAAAATGAAGTCCATATGAATCTAAAGGCTCGGTCGGGCAGTATTAAAGGGGAGCTTTACGAATTCTTGAAGTCAATGTTCTTAGAGTACAGTTTTCCTAACAATGAATTGATCATCACTGATGTAAAAAGTCTACTTCGACTTAAAGATCATAATGTGCGCTGGGAAAAGTTCAAAGCGAGTATCAAGGGTGACATCAGCATTGGTTCAACGGGCGGTTGGAATGAGTCTGAAGTTCTATATGGTCAGCTACAAATTAAGTTTCCGAGTTTGCGGTCGATTTACTGGAACCTCCAGGGAACTAAAAGTAAGCCCGAAATTGAAATAGATATGAAGCAACTCAAGCAAGTCGTTTCGGGCCTCAAAGATAAAGACATTCGTGAAAGTGTCCATAGTCTTCTCGACTCTTACAATAAACAAGAGGGCGGTGATCTCCTCCGGCAAATCGGCAATCGCCTTTTTAAGAAGGCGGGATCTT
>JAUHWN010000123.1 GCA_030424665.1 Bdellovibrionia bacterium
CTTTTCAGAAGCCTCAGACGTTTCGCTTCGAACGATCGGATAGAGCATTGAGGCGGCGAAATGGTACATTCCCACTCGGCGAGCTAAATTGGCCATGGCGACCGGGTCTTCAATAGTTGTCCCTTGCTTTTGCAGGACTTTTAGCTTGTCTTTAACGGATTCTCCACGCCCCTGGATAATGAGGGAATGGGCCATCCGCAAAAATCGTTTTTGATCTTCCATCTCGCCAAATTATTCGGTTTTATCCCATGCCACCGAGAGTCCAGTTCGGGCGTCGGGTGCCTGATGTCTGCTGCAGATGAAGGCCGAACACCATGTGGGTCAGGTACCAATGACCTTTTTAGGAATGGGTCAGACACCAATTACCTTTTGGAAATGCAAAGTGGCATCTTCATGGTTGTGGTTTATGGGAATCTCATTTTGGGACGGTGATCAAGGGCTATTCAAAGGCGAGCAAAATGTGACATCCCTTTGGATAATTTCTCTCTACTCAAACAAACGCAACCCTGCCGGGTACAAACTTCGCTTTTATCAAAAGTAGGAGTAGAAAAGGGAGACCACTATGAAATTCAACGTGATACTTGCACTGATTCTTATCTTTATGAGTTTATCTGGAATGGCCCATACCACTGAAGAATTTTGGGTCGATGAACGAGTTGATAACTCCATCTCTCCCTTTTTAACTCTTCGCCAGATTTATACGACGTGCATCCGTCAGAGGCAATTGGGCCAAGAACAAATCAACTTATGCAGAATAAGCATTAACAAACTCAGCGAAGCTGAAAGGGCCCACTTAGAGCGAGTTCGAACTATTGTTGAAGTGATTCAAGGCCCCGCCTTTACAAATTCTATCGTTGGTGGCCCCAATTATCACGTTCCTAACGGCGCATTTTTTGAGAGAATATTTATCAATAGAGAAGAGCGGCTCTTTATCGAATGCCTCAATGATCGCGACTTTTTTATGGAAGGCGTGTACCAAGGCGAACAGGACTTACCCGAAGACGATATTTTCATGTTTCAAGAACGAGTTTTCGCAAACGGCTGGAAAGGGATGCGTTCCCTGATATTTTATTCGTGCCTTGAGTACATCGAAGGTCAGTTAGACGACGGTAAAAAACTTCGCCTTAGCGATCTCGGTGTACTTGGGATTCAAAGTTGTGGTAACGATATCGACCTCCGTTATGCTGGGCAGTCATTGGCTGATCAACATCGTTCCCTGGTTGCCGACCGGGGTGTTCTTGCACCCCAGTGCCAAAGCGCTATGGACTCTCAGGGGACCGAGGAAACGATTCAATTCGCCGAAGAACAGAGAATGAATCCTTCAGAACGACCCAGTCACGTAGAACTGTAAAAGAGCTCAGGGTTCGATGGTTCCCAAGCATAGAAGTTTGGCATTTCCATCGGCTGGGCGCTCATCCCAAAGAGTTATAAGTAGACCCTTGCAAACCGGATCCTTGCAGTCGTTATATGGGCAGTACATATGGGCCGAAACTGTATAGACCCTCGAAAATAAAATGACTCCAATCAATAGGAGCAGGGTCGATACAAGAATAATTCGAAGCTTTTTATTCATACTTTATTAAATCCCTTCAATCACCTAAGAGCAAGAAAAACTGCCACTCACCGAACTATAAGAACGTCGATGTATCGATAAAAACCTATTCGAACCGTTTACAGGCCCATTGAGCCGCGTGTACAATAAATTATGGCTGCAACATTTGATTCGGACGTGCGAATTTATGATTTTATAAAAGAAATTCTTATTGAGTGTCCAAAGTGTGGTGAGTGCGCACGGGTCAAAAATGAGAGCGAAGACCTGTTGCCAGGTGATACTCAACTGACTTGCCTTAGTTGTTCGTACAATAGGGTTCTGCAAAATAATTCAAAATCCATTTTATCCGAAGACATCAAGGTCTCTCAAACTGGAATGATGATCATCGGTGAAGCCGTTGATAGCTATTTTCACCAACCCCTTTGGCTCAGAGCCGATTGCGGTGGAAATGAACTCTGGGCCTATAATAGAGAACACCTGCAGTGGCTCCACGACTTTGTCAGTGCCAAGCTCAGAGAACGAAGTCAGGGCGAGCAGGGTTGGAATAATCGCTCTCTGGTCAGTCGTCTGCCAAAATGGTTGAAAAGCAAGAAAAACCGCGATCAAATACTCAAGTGCATCGAGAAACTAAAGAATAAAAAATAGTGTTCGCGAATTAGGGCATTTCAGTTAAATTGACAGGAAAAAAATACGATGGATCGAATTTTACTTCTCTTAGGTATCCTCACAATTTTCTCAGGAATTGGCTGTGTTAAAAAACATTCCGAAAATTCTAAACTCTCTAAAACGACTTCTGTTAAGAACTGCGAAGAAGTTATTCCAGATTGGTGGAAAAACAACCCGCAAAATCCGGGAAAGCCACTTAATCTTCTCAATATATCCCAATATTTAGCTTTCTATCCCGACGAGGACCCAAGACAGTGTAAGAATCTAGAGTCTTTCTTAGATCAGTTATTAAAGACGGGGGGACCAGTCGATCGGCAAGATAAATTGGGGCGAACTGCTTTAATGAATGAAGTTCTCTATCATGATGAAAAAACTCCTTCCAGATTTTTAAACTGGCTTATTAAAAATGGAGCCAACCCTAACCATACAGATGAAAACGGCGTTACCCCCCTCCATTGGAGTTCAAACTATGAGACAACAAAGTGGCTTATTGATCACGGTGCTCAGGTCAATCGCAAAGACAATTTAAAAATAACTCCATTAATGGCTCGTTGTGGTAGCGCTAGAATGACCGTAAAAGAGGCTCAACTCCTTTTAGAACATGGTGCCGATCTCAACGCCAAAGATAAAAACGGCGAAACAGCATTTCTCTATCTCACTCGAGAAATGGCAACCCCTTCTGAGCCGGTCCAATTACTTAAATTTTTTGCATCTAAAGGGGCAAATATTCATGTCACTAATAACACCGGTAAAAACGCTCTAATTTATTCGGTTTGGACGAATGAAAGTCTGAACATTTTGAAAACTCTTATAGAACTTGGCCTGGATGTTAATTCTCAAGATAAAGAAGGTAAAACTGTTGTTTTTGAACTCGTCAAGAAATTCGGTCGACACTACGAAGGCGAACGAGACGACGAGGTTAGTAAAATCTTTAAAGAGAGTCTTAGTACACTTCAAAAAGCTAAACACAATTTTAAACTAGAAGATAAGAAGGGCTTTACTGCCTATAACTACGCAATGAGGGAGCACTATCTCCATACAGCACAGCTTCTAAAAAAGCTCGAAAGCCAATAGAAATATTCCCTGAAAATCATTTTTTTCAGAATTATAATTGGCCTTAGCAAGCAAAAAACGTCACAAAATTGCAAATAATAGCTCAAATTCGCTGATCAATAATTTCTTTGGTTACATAAAAACGTTTTGAAACAAAGGTTTTAGTTAAACTCTAGGCAATTCACTAAAATTTCTTCACGTGACCAAGAAATTGGATTCAGATCTTCAAATTCTAGGGGTATAGACCCTAGCAACGGGAGATTCGCTCTTCTAGAGTCATAGACGTCGATTTTCTTTAAATTCACTTTCTGGAAAATATTTTTACAAGTTCAAACATTTTTTGGTCTCTTTCAAAAGTGTAAACTACTTCTCCAACAAGAAGCTAATTTTTGAAAGTTTATGAATGTTGGTATCTCCGTTGCTCTAGTTAATAAGTAACTTATTAATAAATGAGTCCTAAAGGAGTTCAACATGAAAAAAGTATTTATCATTACAACACTTTGTCTTTTAACTCTCGGTGCAGTAGTCATTTTAGGTTCGGCAACAGCTGAAGAAGCACAGGCCTGTGACCCAAGAGTTCAGCAGTGCTAGTTTAAGCTGATATCAATGATTCATGAACTTCGTGTTTGGGCGAGTCGAGATTGAGACTCGCTACCTTATACGCTTTACCATGGGATTTATCCGCGATCTCTTTCTCGTGGATCTTCATCAATGAAATCCAGTTGAATTGATGTGCAAGTGATTCTTTGACGATGAGATAATTTTCATCACTCTTTGTAAGAGTTTTTTCAATACTTAAGAGTCGCCCACAGTCGACAAATGGAGTCGAGTTACCAGCCTCTTCCCACTCTGGATACTCCTTACCATCCACCAAGTCAAACACCGGCCGAATTTGCCCCTCTACAATCGAAGACCTAAACTTAAATGAAATCTCTTGGCTAATTTTTCCGAGCGTTAACTTTCGAACTCTAAAGGACTCGGAATCGTTTTTAAGGTTATCTAGAAGCTCTAAAGCCTTGTCCTGAACTTGATCGAACTCATCTCGATCAAAAAAAATAATAATTTCGTCTCCTTTACTTTGCAAGTAAAGAGCACCGAAATCTTTTATTCTTTGAATCATTAGGACTCTCCATTGACTAACAAGTGTTTGGTCACCTTCGAGTTCAGCTCTTTTTCGATAAAGTTTCTCTGATTTCTTGAGATCAATCGAAAGAAGCAAACCAGAAATCTTTCTCCCTAGGTAGGGATACCGGTGGTACTTGGTCAAAGGGTTTTTCTCGATAATGAGTTCGTTTTCTCTATATTCGGATATTATGACATAAGATAGAGTTAAAATGAGTAGGCCAGAGAGAATACGAAATAAAAAAACCGACTCTGTTTCGTAAAGACCTAGGCGATTCATAAACATCATTTGATTTGACGATACGATGACCAGAGCTACCGAAAACAATCCCAACCTTAAAAGTCGTTTCTTATATCGCAATTTATAGTTCATAGCTAAGTTATAAAACTGACTCAAACAAAGCAGACTCGAAAAGAAATAGGCAGATGGCACGATGACCGAATAGAGGATATTATATATAAAGAGTATATCTTTTTTAAGTACAACATTCATTGCAATAAAGTAGGTCACAGTGATGGCTGAGAAATAGATTAAGATATCTCGTTTAAAGGTCATCTTTGTTCGCGAGTAGGTGAGGCCCAACCATATAATTGAAAATGCTTCGAGGAGCGATGTTGTGATTCTCAACGGATAATGATACTCAGACAGCTGCTTAAATATAAACGGAATTGAAAGGGCTTCTAGAAGACTTAAAACGAGCACAAATATAGACAATGCCGCATATTCTGGTTTTTTCTTGGCCGACATCCAGAAGAAGAAAAAGAGGGCGGAGATGATAAAGTAGACGACCAGTAAAACAAGGGGCATGATGTAGTACTTAATGTCTTCTTGACTCTGAAAAGAGGCAAAGGCCGCACTCGTAACAAATCCCTCATTTTTACCCATCATAAATCGATCCGGAAATCGAAAGTTAGTATTGTGAACAATACGTATTGCTACAAAAAGTGGCTCTTTCAAGGAGCTAACTTCAACTGGTATTGTAGTGTTATAAATATAAAATTCGTCTTTTAGCTGGTAGCGATACTTCCCATTGATCCAAACACTTAAGTCGCCACTAGTTACCCCGAGCAGAAATAAATTGGCCCGTGCTTTTAGTGCCTCTTTAAGTTGGTCAGAAGTATATCGAGCAAAATACCATATGGCTTTCCCTCTTCTAGAGTTATTGCGATCAAATCGCTCTTTATCACTTCGTCGCAAGGGACTTTGCCAAAATGGGTGCTCAGGACTCGCTGGACAACTCGGATTTGCGACTTCAGCCGGATCGCATACAGAGTCGAAATTTTCGACATCGTCATAGGCCACGATCCAATCTGACTTTTTTAATGGCCCATAGACTTTAAGATCCTTGAGCTGGCTAAAGTGGAGAAAACTTGTCGGTAAGATGATACAACCGAGGGTCAGGAATAAAATCCCGATTATGACAATCTTGGTTCGCGCACCCCGAGGGTCACCAAGTAAGCGTGACTCATCTGGTGATCGAGCGATTGATTTTGCAAAGTCTTCAAGCCACAATTTCACAGTTATATATCGGATGTTTAACGACTGATTTTGAGACTTCACGAAGGGTTCCAGACGAAAGACCGCAAGCTGAACAGATAAATCAAAGATAACTCAGATCTTGATCAGGCTTTTTTGCTTACATTGAAGCCAATAATTTGAATCTAGACATTTTGCCTGCTAAAGTCTTCTTTAAATTTCTAATAAATATAGAAAAGGTCACTCACTCGTGAGTAAAAAGACAATTGATAAAATCCTAATTATTCTGTTTTTCTTTTCCACCATGGTCTTACCAATAGGCTTAGTTTTCAAATCTACTTTCATCTCAGATCTGGGGTTTCACTTTCTCAATTCGCCAATACCCATAGTTTTCTTTCAAGATGAAATAGCGATTCAAGTTGAGTTCAATTCAGAAAATAGTGATGGATCTAAGTATCATTTTGAAGTTACGAAAGAACATATTCAGGGAATCAAGGGACCCATTAAAAGACTCAGCCTTTATCTTTCACCATTTTTTATACAACGGAATCCTCAATTCGCTAAAAGCGTTTTTCGATACGGCTTTTGCGACGGCGGATCTTTAAAGGGAGCTTTTGACCTAAAAAAGGATTATCAGAAGTTTGATTTTTTAATTTCTTATCGATCACCACACTTTGACTATGTTCGAAGAATAGAGGTCCCATGCCAGTGAAGGTCTCCGAACAGAATAAATTTACAATTTTTAGAATTCTGTTCGGCCTCTTTAGTTGTTATTACTTCATAAGTCTATTGCCCTATGGGACAGAAATATTTAGTAGGGAGGGGAGTCTTAAGGACCTTTACCTCAATCGATCGCCGAATTTTTTACTCGATTTGATAGCTTTCGTGGATAGCCCCGTTTGGATTAGGATATTTCTAATTTTGGGAACCCTGATATCAGTAATGCTAAGTATCGGAGTTAAAAGAAGGATCTGTGGAATCCTTTTATATTTACTCCACAACATTCTTCTCTATAGAAATAATCTAAGCATCGATATATCTAGCTTCTATCTTAACTACATGTTTCTACTTTGTGCGATACTTCCACAAAAGGACTCTCTTGCTGTTAGTATTTTTCCTTTAAAGCTAATCAAGCAAAGAGGTGAGGAACTGCCGAGAGTAATTTACTGGCTGATTTGGATGACTACGAGCATTGGCTTTCTTGCAAGCGGTATTTCGAAAGCAACCAATCCAGCCTGGCTCGACGGCACTGCTATTAATCTGATTCTTCAGGGGCCATTAGGACAAAATCACTGGCTAGCATCATATATTGCAGACTCGCCAAAAATAGGAAGAATATTGACCTATTCTACCTTAGTCGTTGAAATAGGATTGATTTTAGGTAGCTTTCATAGGCGGCTCAGAAACATCATGCTCTTGTTGGTTACGGGAATGTTTTTAGGAATATCCTTAAATATTCAACTTAGAGAAATTCCATTTGTTATAATCATATTCCTTTTTCTGAGCTTTGAATTTTCTAAAGAACCTGTAGATTGAGAAGGCTTTTGTGGAATTTCTTTGATACACTTTGAAATTAATTACGTGAGAATCGGATAAATAGTGTTTTTACTACTACTTGCTATATTAATCGTCGTTATACATCTGTTTAATTTCAAAGCTAATCGCAATGACTTTTGGCTGATCGCCTTCGCTCCACTTTGCCTCTGTATAATTTCTTACTTTGCAGTATCCAGTTTTGATGGTCTACCGATGCTTTATGTTCTATCTGCCGGTCTGCTCGGAGTGGCTGATTCAGGATTTAGAAAAAAAATATTTTATGATATTCAAATCGAGGAAATAGGCCTTCTACTCTGCTTCTATACATATTTTATCCCCTCAAAGATCGGAATGGTCATCTCATTTTTTTTCTTAATGGTTTTAATCGGAACTCATCTCGACAAGTTTAAGGACGATACGAAAAAAGGAATTTTGATTTGGATGTTTCACCTCATTAGTTTTCTATTTGTGGTTTATGTTCTTTCAATGGTTGATTCTATTTATTTCTTTCAGGAGCCAGAGTTCACATTTAAAGGAGTCGGTCTTTACATCTACCGACTGACTCTCGTATTTTTTGGGACAATGCATTTTACGTCTCTTATATTTTGGGATAGGACTTTTAAATTGAAGAACTGGAATAAACATATTCGACAATTGGGCGAGTCTTTGAGTTCAACATTTTACGGAATACCAAGTTTTCTCGTTTTAACGTTGATTTATTCGACTTTGATGGTCACCTATGATCACTTTTTAAAAGACGAAATCTATTCAGACCTTTTATTAGTTATCTTCCTATATCCATCACTTCTCGTATGGCTCTACGGCAAACTCGTTCCGGTAAGGAAGTCCATTGATACTTGAGCTTGGAATAGCCTCACTAACGAATCCAAATTTTAAACTTCCGATAAGTGATTTTATGTTACGTTATTTGAGTCTAGAGAACCTTTTCACAGGGTCTTAAAGGAGAGTTTTTCAGAAATTATCGTAGTTTTTTAACCTGAACGACACCTTCACCTGCATTCATAAATATATAATATTACTAAATTATACGAATTATTAAGATGAATTGCTTGTAGCTTCATCTTAATAATTATTGAGATGATAAGAAAATTGTGTCATCTTAATAACTATGAATAAGGCCGCCAAAATTCCAGTATCAAAGCTCATCAGTCCCCATGGGCTCAGTATTATTGACAGCCTCTTCCGCCTACCCGATCAAGAGCTCGAAGAATTCGCAAATGCATTTCAGTACTGCAAAGAATTCAGCCTCAATCAACCTCGACTCAGTCAACTGATGCATCCCTTAAACACCAAAAGCCTCCTCTTTTTAAAAAATCACTTAAAACGAAAAAGTGTCAGTTGGTGGAAGAAGGCTTTCAGTGAGCCTCAAAATAGACGCTATCTTCCACTCTTTGTCGAACACATGAAAGCCTATCATTCAAAAGCAGACAAACCTCCAAAAGCCATAAAAATACGGGACCGAATTTACCCAGGCCCCGTTGAACTAGCAAAAAAATCCCAACTGCTCAGAGACGAAAATCATTACTACTGGGGCGAGAAAACTTCCCTCAATCAACTAAAAAAAGAATACCGGTTAATACCCGGCGAGGGAGGACGAGAACCCACCTGGTATCTTGCCGAGATTAAATCGGACGCAAATAAAATGTCAGTTGCTGGTAAGGGCTCTTTTAAAAAAATTGACTTTCCATCGAATCGGTTTCGCGCCATCTATGACCTACTCTACTTTAACGAAAGTCGTATCAACGAAATCATACCTGAGCTCATCAGAAAGATTCTCAATGAAGTATAATCAAAAAAAGGCCGTTGATTGGCTCAACTCCCTCGATGGCCCCTTACCCCATCTCATTAAAGCTATTGATATTTTCTCTGGAGACATTATTGTACTTGGAGCAAACGTATTCGAACTCTACGCCATACAGTCTTGGGTGCCTTCACTTAAACGAAAAACAGGTGACGTTGATTTAAGCCTAGGAGTTTCTTCGTCGAGTAATAAATACGTCGAAGTTGCAGGATTCCTCAAATCTAAGGGTTACCATCAAGACGCCAAGCATTCTTATCGATATCATCCTCCAAAACAAAAACTCGGAGTTTTTGCCTACTTGGATTTACTCGCTCACCCAACACAAATAGGAGAAGACCACCTAGCTAGAATTGCCATGGGTGTTGGAGAGGGATTTAATTTAGAGGGCATGAAGTTCGCCGTTCAGAACTCATTTCAAATTAACTCTAGAATTTCCTTTCCTAACCCCGTGGCCTTTGCCAACTTAAAGCGCCTTGCCTACCTGGACGACCCCAATCAGCGAAGAAAGGATCTGGCTGACATTATTGAATTGGGATCGGGCCTTGTCCGCAATCAAATACATTTTGAGCTCGAAGACCTAAGGGAACAAATCAAGGACCAACCAGAGACTCTTCAGGTTAAAGAAATGTACCTAGAACTGGCAGAGGGAAACAATCCGAAATGGGACCTCTGGGAAGTAGAAACCGACTTGAAATCAAGAGGCTTCGTTGAGTCCGAACTCGAAGAAAGGATACCTTCCGAGCTCAAGGACCTAGTCGAAATTGGCTTGAGCTCCTCCCTTTAAATTCCAGAAAACATTTAAGGCTGCAAAGACCTCTACCGTCTCAAAGAGAGACAGGGCTGCGCCCCTACAATGGGGTCTAGACCTGGTGACAAAAATGGGCCCTTCTTCCATATATTATCTTCGACAAGGGGCCAAGAGAGCCTATCCTGGAGCTATAAGATTGCATTGGGAGTGCAAATATAATAACCTTCTCCTTTAGTAAGTATCGATTTTTAGCCAGTGGCCACTAGTGAGAACCGACCCATGAAAGACAAACAGATCGCATTAGTTTCAATTTCGATACTTCTCGTTTTTGTGTGCGTAACCATTTCCTTCTTCTTTTTGCAAACAGATGGCCCCGAAGCGACACCTTTGATGAGTGTCGATGAAGTCGCAGAAATAATCGAACCCCAAGTGCAAAATGGCCAGTTTACTGACGAGATCGAAATTCCAGATGCGAAAGAACCTGAACATAAAGAGAGTCTTTCGGTTGAATACACCATTCAAAACGACATCCAATCTGAAATTCAAAAGTTGTTTAAACGCTACAGACCCGACTACGGAGCTTTTGTCGCCATCGATGCCGACACCGGTGAAGTTTTAAACCTGGTCAGCTATTCAGCCAAAGAAAATGAATTCGGAAACCTCACCTTACACGGAAGCTTTCCCGCTGCCTCCGTATTTAAAATAGTTTCGGCGGCTGCCGCTGTAGATTCAGGTAAGGTTTCAGCTGATACGGTTATTCCTTATAACGGTCGTAACTCGACTCTTTATAAGAGAAACGTCCTCCACACTCGCAATAATCGATGGACGAGACATTTATCTTTAAAAGAAGCCTTTGGCAGATCTGTGAATACTGTATTCGGTAAATTGGGACTTTTTTATTTAGATCCACAACATTTAAAAGAATATGCAAAGCGCTTTGGCTTTAATCGCAGTATTAAATCAGAACTGCAGTTTGATAAAGGCATTGCCAAAATCGCAGACAGCAAAGAGTGGAGTCTTGCAGAAACAGCTTCTGGATTTACACGAAAAAATACTATGAGCCCCCTACAGGGTGCTTTAATTGCGGGGTCTGTTGTCAATGATGGAAAGATGATGGTTCCCCATATCGTCCGCAGTATTTATAACTCTGAACATGAATTGCTCTTTAAAAACGAAAAGCGAGTGGCTTCGATTTCGATGACAGAGGACTCCGCCTTTGAACTGCAAAAAATGATGTCAGAGACCATTGAGTCAGGTACCGGCAGACGAATCTTTCGACCCTTTTTACGAGACAGACGTTTCAAGAATATCGAAGTCGGTGGCAAGTCCGGATCATTAACCGGAAACGAACCCAAGGGCAAATGCGATTGGTTTGTTGGCTATGCAAAGTTTCCTGAGAATTCGCGAAAAATTGCTCTCGCTGCACTGACCGTTAACGTAAAGTATTGGAAAGTGAAGTCGGCTTACCTCGCCAGAAGGTTCATTGAAAAATACAGCCTTCATTTACAAAAAGAACAAGAGGAGAAATCTCACTCTGAAGAAATAGGTGGTCAGTCCACTGCCAGTCTGAATTACTAAGCAAACTCGTTTACAAAACAAATCTCTTTTTATTCGATATTTCCTCCCCGAATGACCGGGCTTTCGAAAGAGGAATGGCGCGCAGCGTTTAGGTCTTAAAAATAAGAAAAAAATACTACCTAAGCGCTTTTTAGAACTACCTCCTTGAATTTAAATGGGTTTCTAGTTAATAGCCCCCTTCAACCATTTTTAAAACTCACTTTATAGGGAGATATTTTAATGAAACTATTCCTCACATTAGCTTTTTTGCTCACTGGATTTTCTGCTCAAGCCAATTGGACTCACACATCAGTGATCAACGAAGTTGTCGGCCTCTATCAGTCAACTGAAGGAACTGGACACTTTGTGATTCGCCTACGCGTCGGTAACAACCTTGAAGTCGCTTATGACTTTGGCAACGGCAGTGGTCGTTTGTACATGCAGTGTGAAGCTTCAGAAGATAGCGTTTACAACTGTGTCGCCTCTGATCGAAACAGACACATCCAAGTGATGATTGGTAAACTTCCTGCTTACGCCTATGCTCTCGTCAGCGTTGATGGAGTTGAAGCACCTAATTACTACCTCAAAAATCCAATGTACAATCTTAGATACTAGTTTTTGGTGCGAAGCCCTATTAGTTCCTCGCTTCACTAAATAGTACTCATTTTTTTGAGTTGATTCGAAAACCTCGGTAATCCACCGAGGTTTTTTTTGGCCTTATGGGAATAAAGACGAAGACTACAAATCTTCTTTAATGGCCCTTAGACTTTCGAAGAGACCACTATATATGTTATCGCAATGGATTGGCCCCCAAACAACTTCGAAGCGATCGACGTTTTTATTGTACTCAAGAGTCATTAGATTCTGCTTTCTTTTAAAAAAATCTTCGGACATATCAAGCAGAGTCAACTTAAACTCGGGCTGCGATTCATGGACGCCGACAACAATCAATCGAATCACATTATCTTCGTTCTCATCGTCTTGGTCACCATCTAGTGGTGCACAATCTGTAAAGTCCGACAAGGCTTGCTTTGAGGCAACTCCTCTGGCCAAACGCCAGTCAATGAAAGATTCCCACTCCTCTACGGGTAACAATCCTTTTGGGAATACATCCTGCCAACAATGAGCAGAAACATCGGGACGTCGATAGTTGGTCGAAGTCATCACCTGGGGGGGCGCCCAACGGTATATCACCTGCCCCCCATTTTGTTGCTTGTAGATATTTTGTATAGACGTTGGTAAACCATGCTCAGTTAAGCTCCACTTCTGACAAGTTTCATCATAGAGTTTTGGGCTGATTCCACTTCGATGGTCTTTCTTCCAGAAGGTTTCTACATGGGCTTTCCGCGCACTAATCCGCAGATCACCCGCAACATCTTCTTTCGCATGACTCTTAAAACCGAACCGACGCAGGCGAGATAAAAAATCGCTAAGGCTCGGAAATTCAACGATACCGTCTGGCTTGTCTAAATCGGCAATGCTTATAACTTTTGGATCAGATGAAGTACGATAATCGAGCAATAATGCACTATCAAAGG
>JAUHWN010000124.1 GCA_030424665.1 Bdellovibrionia bacterium
ATTAAAATAACGACACTTTGATGTCGATTTTTAAGACCAGTTACCCAAAATCGAGGTAGCTGGTTCAATTTCAACAAAAAACTAAGGAGAAATGCCATAAAGAACAAATTTATGACGAGTATTATTATTGGAAGCTTTGCCTTAAGTGGTTGCGCTTCCATGAAAGAGTCTCTTGTAACAGGCGTCAGTGTTGGTGCTGCTACAGGAGCTATTGGTGGGTCATTTGCAAATAAAAATGACAGAGGAAAAGGGGCTGCAACAGGTGCCCTTATTGGAGCTGCAATTGGCGGGCTCAGTAGCTATATCATCCACGGATCACTTGAGAGCCGTGATTCCAAAACGAGAAAGCAAACACTTCTCAATCTGGATAAGGAGGTGGAGTTAATGATTTCAAACTCTCGGCCCCTGATGTTGATAAAGAGTGCTTTGACTGGGAGGTCAAGGGAGACAAGCTTGTCCAAAAACATTGTGTTTGGACGATTAGGGGGAATTCATTTTGGGTTCCCGAGGGAGATCAGCGTTGAGTGTACGCACTTTTGTCTGGGGAGTCTATGTTCCAATTGTTTTCTCAGTGTTGTTTATCACCTTTGGATATCAGATGGCGGTGAATAGTGTCGACGTTTGTAAGGTACAAATAGAGAGGTCATTAAAAGCCCGCTTTTATAAAAGCCTCATGGAAGAGCCTGAGGCAATCGAAACCGATCAATTGCAACCACCGAAACAGGAGGACAAGAATGAAGCCAATTAAGAGAATTCTTCTTGAAGATGATCAAGCAATGCAAGTGACTGAACTTGTCCACAGGCTTCGCTCGGAGTCCTGCAGAGTCGATGCCTCTAAGGTCGTAAGTGCTCTCGTCAGGCTCTATCTGGAAAAGACGAGTGATTCTGACTTTGAAGTTTTGAAGACTCTTTTCTTTGATAAGAAGAGCTATCTGAGAAAACTGATCAGCAGTACCGATGGCGAGGATATTGATGGAAGTATCCAGCAATACCTAAAGCTGTCGAAGACAAAGAAGAAAAAAGTTCGAAAGAAAAGTGATAACCAGAACTCAGGCGTGACCGATGAAGCTCAAAGCGCCTGATGAGTTCTGGGAATTGAACGACGAGGAAAGGAAAAAGATATTGAATCAGTGCGGCCCGAACGGGCCGCTTAATAGTATCATCCCCAACCAAGTTTTCGGACTTGATTGGGGCATGAGTTGTGACATTCATGACTATATGTTTACAAAAGCAAGAACTGCTCAGGATCTAAAAGTTGCAGATCAGGTATTCCTGCAGAATATGCTGACACAGGTCGACGCCAAGCCTGATATTCTGTCTTTCCCGCGAAAAGTTATCGCTCACATCTATTACGGTGCAGTTAGGGTTTATTCATGGTTTCAGAAATAAATAACTTGATAGTACATTTAATATGCACTATTATTGGGTATAGGTTATGAAACAAACAGAAGCTGATATAAAACTAGAGATTTTAGCAGAAATCGAAAAGGCTATGAAAAAAAAGGGTATCAGCCAAGGTGAGCTTGGGCGACAGTTAGATATCTCTAGGAACCATATTAACTCTTACCTCAGAGGACGTAACTTATCTTTGAGCTTAGATAGGGTTCTGGATATGGCAGAGATTGTTGATTTAGAAGTTAGAGTGTCGATCAAAAAAAGGCTGAAGACATCTAAGTGAGTAAACCCAAAAAGGGGAAGAGAAAGATCAAACGAAAAGTTGATCTAAAAGATATGAAAATTGAGATTCATTATGTCGGGACTAATATGGAGCGTGACAAAAAAAGATGGGAGATTTTAAAAAGTGCGATCTTCTCAAAACTTGGTAAGTCCCATTTTTAAATTGATTTAATATTGGAGAAAATAATATGAGAAAAATTGGATTGTATCCCAGAATCAGCATTGAAGAGCCTGAGTTGAAAAAGAAAGATGGATCAATTTCGTCTCAAATTCACAGGCTAACAGAAAAGGTCGAAGAAAAAAATCGAGCTCATGAGGATGGAAAATGGGGAAAGATCATTGATATTTATAAAGATGACGGTTTCTCTGGGAAAGATACCAACCGCCCGGAGTTTCAGAGAATGATTAATGACGTACGTCGAGGGAGAATTGACACGATCATGGTCACCGAGCTTTCTCGGATCAGTAGGTCAGTCGCAGATTTTTTGAAAATATGCAATGAGCTCAACCAACATGGGTGTGACTTTATTTGTCTGCAAATTGAAGGTTTCGACACGACCACACCTATTGGAAAGTTTATTATCACTATTATGATTGCTCTTTATCAGCTTGAAAGAGAAATGACGAGTGAGAGAATCAGCAACAACAACTTTGTCCGAGGAAAAAAAGGTTTAGCTCCAAGTGGGCACCCATTTCTTGGATTTAACCGAGACTCGGAAAACAAAACCTACATACCGGTAGACAAAGAAGTGGACTTGGTTAGAAAAGTCTTTGATTTGTATCTTGATGAAGGCCTTAAGATTCAACAAGTTGCAAAAAGGCTCAATGAATCTGGAGACGTAAACAAAAAGTGGACCACCAAGAAGGGAGAGGTTCGTGGAGGCCAACCTTTTGATCATTCAGCCATCCATAGAATCCTGAATACATGGGCCTATGTTGGTATCCGTGAAGTGAACAAAAACAACAAGGATAAAGACCAAAGTAAACTCAAAGAGAACAAGCGATATTTCCAATCTCCCGGAAACTGGGAAGGTATTATTGAAAAAGATCGATTCATTCGAGCTCAGGATAAGTTGGCTTTGAACAAAAAGATGACCAAACCGGCCCATCACGACTTTATCCTTTCAGGAGTTCTTTATTGTGGAGAATGCGGGAGGTCACTCTTCGGAGCTTCCCCTAGAGGGCGAACTCAAATGTACCATTATTATGAGCATAAGAAGAAAGGCTCGTGTGCAGTTCACCGCTGGGGAGCCAATGAGCTCGAAGCTATGGTCAAAAAGCAGTTTTTCAAACTTTTGAATAATGAATCCATGAGAGAGGGTTTTATCAGTGCGGTGAAAAGTTTGAACAAGCAGGCCAGTAGCTCAAAAAGTAGGCTTGCTGAGATTGATAGGCAAATCAAAAACTTGGTAGGTCAGAAAAATCACATGGTCGAGGTGATCTCTCGACCAGGGCTAGAGTCGCTGGATAGCTTGCTGGACAAATTGAAAGACATAGAGGCCGAAATTGCTCGCCTAGAGGAGAGAAAAGCAGAGGTTGAGGTCATGGCCTTCAAGGAAACTGGGAATGTTGTTGATGCAAAGTTTATTTTTGAGCAGATCAAGCTCTTTAGAGGTGATGGATTTCGCAAAAAGAATGTGAACTTCAAACGTGAGATCTTGCAGAGCCTTATCAAGTCAGTGGTGATTCATCCTGATAATGTTCTCAAGATTGAAGTTTTTGCGAATGAGGGACAGGATAAGGGTCAAAAACTGAAACCTTCGGAGGCCATGGACAACATGGCCTCTTTTGAGGATTTTGGCGGACCCCTAGGGTCGCCTGGGTCTGAAAAGGTTGTCTCAATTGAGGGAAGAAAGGCGTTTCATCTGACATCTGATCCCAAGGTGCCTTACCCCCGTGTGGGTTCAGATGCTATCGTAGTTGGTGCGCGTGAGAGGACTTGAACCTCCACGTCCTTGCGAACACTAGACCCTCAATCTAGCCTGTCTACCAATTTCAGCACACGCGCATTATGAAAGTAGGAGAGCATATAATCATAGGCCGGCTTTTGCTGTCAAGCATTGTCCAAAAAGCTTGTGTAATTATACGAAATAATTGATGATTTTAGGGGTAAAGAGGAGG
Source organism: Bdellovibrionia bacterium (assembly GCA_030424665.1). Lineage (GTDB taxonomy): Bacteria > Bdellovibrionota > Bdellovibrionia > Bdellovibrionales > JAGQZY01 > JAUHWN01. The sequence goes on from JAUHWN010000124.1 coordinate 3,799, forward strand.
GCTCAACATGAAAATTTCACCTCTAATTATCCTTCTATCGCTCGGATTGCTAACAGCCTGTGCACCCCATTGGGAGGGGCCAATTCGTCCTTACGAAGATAGGGAGTTTAAAACCCACTTTGATACGGCTATTAGCTTTGACCTCGATGTCGAAGGTCGTCCCCTGTCGCAAAGACTCGATCCTAAGTCCGTGGAAAGAATTTTTTCTATTCAATGCGAAAACATATCTATTTGTCGAACCTATATCGATGCTGAAGCCCAAGGAAATCGTGTCTATATAATCCCTCTCAAGGCGGGGGAAACTGAGATTCAGGTTGTGGCTGAACATCCTGTTTTAAAGGATGAGCGTCGTCTTAATTGGCCTTTGAAAATTGCCAATGATGATCAGCCGAGTATCGGGGTGGGCTTGCAAATTCTAGATGAAAATTGGCAACCAACATTGCTGCGCCATAAAGACGACAAGCACAACTACCTTTGCCAGTCCGATCCTCCTGAAGAATTTGTCGATACCTTAAGACTTAAGGAGTTGGCAGAGTCTGAAGAAGGTGTTGATGATGAGCCAAAGCGTCTCGTAGTGGGCTGTACGATCGCCAAGTCATTCCCCCATACAAATAAAAAGCTCTACTTTGACTACACCGAATCCGATCTCAATGAGCCGACCTTCGACGACTTTCCTTTGGTCGTTTGTCTTTCTCTTGGAGACAATCGCGAAATTCTTGGCTATCGGCCACTCTACAGAGATGGAGTTTCTCCTCGCTATAAAGCTAAGAATCACATTGGTGCAGCAGCCAATGCGTGCCTGAGAGAATAGAATATTTAGCCTACATTCAAAAGTTTGGTGTATTTAGCACCAAACTAGACCCTTATTCACATTCTGTGACGCCAAATAATAAGTATTAGAAAGTTTTATTGAAAAAAACTAACCCAAATTGGAACCACCGCTGTCCTATTAACAGAACCAAGACGGTTCAGCCGACCCAGGGAGGGGAAGGTGAGCGTAAGAAATTACGAAAAGTTAGTGCGAGACTTGCGAAGGATTCGCAAGGCCTTGCAAAAAGAAACAGACCGAGGGGAGCGATTGAAACTCATGATGAGTTTTCAGCTCCTCTCACAAGAGATCCACAGGGAGGTGGTTCTATGACGGAAGTTCTAATCACTCTGTCTTTTTCAATGGCATACATTGGTTTTGGTGGACTACTTATGCTGAGGCTGCTCGGCCTCAAGTCAGTGCCCAGTCGGATTAATTCAAAATAGCTTTAAGTTCTCTTTTCATTAGAGTTCCCCTTTTATAGGTCTCGCTTACGAGACCTATTTTTGTGGAAACTAAGCGCCATACTTTTTAGAAGTCATTTCATTTAAGCCGTTCTCTTCAGAGGCGAAAAAATTCTGGCACTACAGTTTTAGCGTCAATCGTTTGAAGTTTGAACTTTTGACCGCGATAGTAATGAACCACGTCGTATAAAAAGCAGGCGATTGCCTCCCACTTGGGAACATTTCTTTCTCGTTTCTTTGCATTTTTAAAGCTGAGAATTTCCTCTTTTTCAACGGTGAGAACTAAATTCATAAGACTTTCTTTTTTAGATTTCGAATCAAGGTAATTGGCCGATATCGGCGTAATGCATTTAAATCTGAATCCGACGTCAATGCCCTCATTAGAGGCTGTGATTCGAACAATTTCAAGAACTGGCAATTCATCATCGAGATTTATTTCTTGTAGATCGACGTAGACGATATCTTGAGGCGATAGATGACCAATGTTTTCAAGTTGATCGTGTGTAATTTTAACGGCCATTCCTGTTGAAGATATATTCAACAGTTGGACCTTGTGCTTAGCGATATTCGGAAGAATTTGAATTTCGATAAATTTTTGATCCGCTTCTTCAAAGTTAATTCGAGCCTTTTTTCGGTGACTTGGCTTTCTTACGACGTTCATAGATCCCCCATCCGTGTCCTAATTAAATATATTATTCCTCCTGTAGTTCACTATTGTTAACTACAGGTTTTAAAAAACAGTGAGCATTGTTTTGCACGAGGTTGTCTTCTGGTGAGACATCCAGTTGTAGATTGTAGGATTGCCCATTGAGTAAACTGACATTTCTTTGTTTTTCAAGTTTAATAATTCGGTGATTAAATTTAGGAGTTTTTAAATTGAAAATACCTCCACGCGAAGTAGAAACCGAGCTTTTTGACAGGTCGACGGCGAGGTACATTTGATCAAATTTTCCATCTAGGGGAGATTTAAACGCGATCCCTTGTTTTAAGCCAATGATGTCTTTTCGATCTTCAATATCAATTAACTCGAATTCACCTTGTTCGTCTTTGAGCATTAGTCCTTTGATGTAGAGTTTAATGTCTGAGAGTTGAGCTAGATTGCAGCCATTTGAAAATCTCTTGTGCCTATTTGCGTGGCGCTGACTGGATCTATGAGAGTTTCTTGGGCCTTTTTTATCTTTCTTACATTCTTTATCTTCTTTTTTTGCCGTAGGAAGGTGTTCGGGAGTCTCTTCAGCTCTTTCTTCGATTTCTTCTTCTATTTCGATTGGAATTTCGAGAACACTCTCTTCACTGTTGCTCAGTAAAGTTTCGGCGCGACTAAATTTCTTTTCATTATTGCAACCGGCAAGAATGAATCCTAAAGCTAAAACTAAAATAGATGTCTTTAATTGATACACGTATCACCTCAATGTTGTGAAGGTAGTAGTAGATACGTGCCAGTCCCTTGCTATGGATAAGACGAAGCATTGTCGTAAAGTTTCAAGAATTTGATTATTTTTTTTCTGTCTGACTAGGTTGTGGACAGGGCTGACAATTTACGTTCCCGGTCGACAGCAAAAAAAAATGGCCCATGTACATGGGCCAGATTGGTAGAAAAGGTATAGTTAAATAGAAGGATAGTTCGTGCTAAAACTTCTAAGAGAGCCTTTGATTCGGACCCTCTGTTTACCAGACGGACACCGATGAAATCGTTGCGAAAGTTTTTTAAATAAATAGATTTCTATTTCTCATGATTCGATTATTGCCTTTAAGAGAGCTTGAATAGCCATTGATGTCTTATTATGAGACTTTTTCTCTGTCGATTCGAGACATTTCAAAATGTCGCATAAAATAGAAGAGCCAGTAAAAAGGGTCAAGAGAGTGAGAGAAAGAGAGTGAGAGTCCTATATATAGTACTTTTGGTACTGCTATATCACAATGTTTCCCAAGCCCAGAATTTTACGGCCCAATCTTTTTGTCAAAACCCTAGGGCTTTTATTTGTGGACAGGCTTCAATACAAAGTGACCCGGCTCTAAGGGGTCGAATTACTGAAGTGGTTGATCGACTCAAAGACCGTTTTCCTAGTTTCGCCTTGTACATGAATCAGAGACCCTTTGAGCCGACATTAGGTGGCCTAACACGGCTCAACGGTGAATTTCGCCAGTATTTGGGCAGACAGATTATTGAGCAATATCTTAGTCTCAACCCTGAGTTAGCGGAGGCACCCCAATCAGAAATGACATGGTCGAGTGATTATGTCTCTGTGCTCGACACTGTAGGAACGGATTATGTGATGATTCCGGAAAAGGAAATCGCTGCTTATATTTCAAGCCTTCAAAGGTGGGTTGAGAGGAAAAATGGTTATAGTAGTGAAGATACGCGAATGCTTTTTAGAATACAGATGAATGCCTCTCCCGTTCTTTCTGCCGCTAAAGCTGACTTTGGTATCGAACATTTAGTTCAGCTCGAAGATGTTAATGAAAAGTTAACAGCGGCAATGAGAGAAGAATTCTCTTCAGAGATAGCTGCGGGACTGAGTCGAAATAGATCTCAAATTTCGGATTATAGAGAAAATATGAGAAACACCCTTCTTGAAATCGGCTATCAAGGAGACCTTTCCACCACTGCAGCTCGGCTCGATAGTGCGAGTTTCAACATCCCTCCTCGCAATGAGATTAGCTGTAATACACTTCGCCGTCTTTATGTGCCCAACGCATCAATTAACACGGGGACAGGGGCGATCAATAGATGCGAAGACAATTATATTTTGTTTGGTAACCAAGCTCATATTAATGTTTTTTCAAATAATCATGAATTAGCCCATTTATTTGATTTTGAAAGGTCAACTGATCAGTATCACCCAAGTTATATAACTTGTGTTCAAGAGCATTTGGGACCTTCATTGGATCGCGGGAGGGATGATACGACTCTTGCAGATGATGTTCGTTCAAGTATGGCAGAACTGACAGCTGACTACGTTGGAGTTGCGGCTACTGTTCGATACCTTCGCGAAAACAATTTTTCGCAAACAGAAGCATTGAGTCTGTTAAGTAGAGAATTTCAGGGGACGTATTGCGATACTTTAGGAGACAGTTCATCCGCACATTTTGGTCATGCCTCAGATGAGATTCGCCTCAATCGAATTCTAGGTGGCAGTCCTCAATTACAAGAGTACTTTGGCTGTAGTCGCTTTGCGGGTTCAGTCCCAGTCAATCCCTGCCATCCCTTTCAAGATAATGGCGGAGGAGTCGATCCTCCGGCTTCAAGTGGTCCTGTAGAGGATTGAAAACCTAAGAGACGTGAGACTAAAGACAGATTTGACCAAAGCCCAAAAATTCTTACGACCGATCCTAATAGGGCAAAAAAAAAGACCCATAAAATGGGTCTTGGGGTAGTAAAAAGGTATAGTTAAATAGAAGGAAAGAGTGTGTAAGTCTGTTAAGCGGGATTCTTTTAAGGAATCCCAAAGTTCCATGCTGTCTCTTTGTATACTAGACGAAGGTCTCTCGAAAAGTTTCAAAAAAAATGCAATTAAATTTTTATCAATAGTTACCTATAATTAGGTGTGTTTTTAAGGCGTCTTATTTTGGGACTGGTAATTTTCTTACTGGTCTCTTCTCTTATTGTGAACGAAGCCAGAGCCCAAGCAATGGACTCTCGGAGCCGTCGACTATTGCAGAGCTCACTAACATGGGCAAAAAAGGGTCAAATGGGACGCGCCCTTAAAGGGTTTAGAGAAATAAATAAGAAGTATCCCGGCCAACCTCTCATTCAATTTAATTTGGCAAACTCTGCTTTTATGGTGAAAAAATATAGTCTCGCTATAAAGTACTATTTAAAAGTTCATAAAAGTTCGTCACCCCTTAAATATCCCGCTCGAATTTATTTGGTGCGAGCCTATGCCCGAGTAGCAAAGATCGACAAGGCCTATCGCCTATTAAAGAAATTGAGAGTTAAAAAAGGCTTTACGGGTCTTAACCGGGAATTGAAGATCAGTCGTGAAATTCTTCATGACGAAATCGTACTTCAGGGGATCGAGGAGTTTAAGCGCCGCAATTACAAAGAGGCTTCTATTAAGTTTCGCAGGGCCAACGGGCTGAGCAATAGCGGTGAGTCCTTGTACCTTTTGGGGCTCAGTGAAAGAAGAAGAGGCTTAACAAAGAGGAGTCGTTACTTTTTACGAAAAGCGAGAAGTAGTTATGACTCTGCTGATAATGTCCAAGATATAGATTCGATCATTGCTAATATCGAGCGGAGCCAAAAACGCCAGGGGGATCGGCTACAGCTCAGCATTGAGCAAATGTACAATTCAAATTTTTATACCGAAAAGGCAGATCCCTCAGGCGTTAGCGGACAGACTGTACTAGCCAGTTATTCACATTTTAATCAGACCTCTAAAGGGCTTCTTTACGCAGGAGTATTTTCGCTGAACGGAGAGTTCTTTTCTCAGCTCGATGGCCAGGATTATGCCGATTTCGATCTTCGGGTACCTGTAGTTATTCCACTCGGTCTCGTTGACCTTAACTTGACGCCAAAATTAAACTATTCTTTGTTTGATTACGACCCTTATGTGCTGCGGACGGGGCTCTTCAGTCACACCATTCGTACTTTTACCCAAGCCAGTCTTGGCTTTATAGTTAACTATGATTTGATTACTGCACAAAATAACGAGTTCGACTACTTGGGGGGGCGAGAGCTTTTTGTGGGAACATCACTTAGGGTCCCGGCAAAGGTGACGGCTTACTTTCAAGGGGGCTATCGAGATACTGAAGCTGGTACATTTGATGGGGATGGATTTGAGATACCACAGGCCTACGAAGGCTTTGAATTTGAAGGTTCGGGCACTTTTACCTTTGAAAAAGCCTATGTAAGGAGTGGACTTCGATACAGTATCTATCGATTTAAATCCAATTTCTTTCCAGAAGATAAGGTTCGTCGGGATACAAATTTAGACTTCTACACTCATTTAGATTTTCAAATTGATCACGATGCTTCAATTTCTTTTAATGTGTCCTATAGAGACAGAAGCTCAACTATGGTATCCTCAGTAGGAATCGATAGTAATTTTGTGCGCTGGAAGTTTGGGGCTTCTTTTAATTGGGGAATAGATCTTTGAGTACAATTGATATCAAACAGCTTTTGGAAAGTGCACAAGAGGGCGATCAGAATGCTCTCAGGGAGATCATTAACCATTATAAGGACGATTTGTTTCGCTTTCTCGTTCATTTAACGAGAAACCATGAGCTCGCAAACGATATTCTACAAGAGTCCTTTTTAAAATTACTTACCAAAATAGATACTATTAAAAAACCAGAGCAGTTAAAGTCTTGGCTTTTTCGAATCGCCAAAAACCAGTTCATCGATCACACGAGAAAGAAGGCAAATACATCATCAGTGGCTTTAGACTCGGTGCCTGAAATTCAGGACCAGGAATTCGACACAGATAAGGAGCGCCAAGTCTTCATCCTTCAAGAAGCTATCAAAAGACTTCCGGAAAAGGAGAGAATCATCATCGTGTGTGTCGATTTGGAACAAAGATCTTACTCAGAAGCCTCTGAAATCCTGGAGATATCTGAAAGTGCCCTGAAATCACGCCTATTTAGAGCTCGCAAGCTCCTAAAAAATATTTTTGAAGAAATTGAAACTTCTGGGTGAGTTCTTCGTCTTGTAGATAGAATAAGAAGTGTAATATGGAAAAAGATAATAATTTTGAACATTTATATAAAGAGTTGAGAAAAGAGCCGATTCAAGCTCCTGACTTCGTGGAGAGTCAGATTCTCGCTCGCCTCAGAGAGCGACAGGCCAGTCGGGGGAGATTGGTTTTGTGGCGGTTTGCAGCTTTTGCACTCACTATTCTATTGGTTTCACTGGGGATCTTTCAGCTTCAGCAATCTCAGGATGGATTTGAAGTTGAAGTAAATAAGCCTTACGCAGTTCGAGTTCCACTGACGGAATTAAATGTTTCAGAATTTGCTGAAGCAGAAATCGAATTGCCGGAGGGGGTTTATTTTTACTCGAAGACCATGGAGGATCTAAACACCATGCAATCATTGAGGGTTGCTTGGGACGACTCATTTGACAGGGAATTTATTCCATTTGTGATTAAGTCGAATATTGAGGGAACAAAGGAAGTTCTCGTTAAGTTTTACAGTGAAGATAACAAAGTATTGAGCCAGAAAAAGGTAAAGTTACAGTTTATTAGGGCAACAGAGAGTTAGGAACAAAAATGAAAAGCGCAATGAAACACATTCTAATATTTGCGGCTGCCTTGGGTCTCGCTTTACCAGTATTTGCTCAAGGAGTGATCTTCGCAGGGGAAGAAGATCTCAAGGCTTTTGATCAAATGGTTAAAAAGTCTCGTAAAACAAAATTAGCTCGCAAGAGATTAAAAATTAAAAAACAGATGCAAGCACTCACTGATGGTGAAGTTCGCTCCATCAAAGATAGAGCCAATGAAAACCCTTTACGAGCTGTGGGTAAAAAGGGGCCTGAATCAGGCATTACCACAGGAATTGCATCAGAAATTGAACCACCACAAGGAAATGACAGAAATACAGTCGATCAAAACCCGGTGGGAGAAATTACGAAGGACCGCAAACGTAGACGCGGACGCCGTGGTAGACGAAATAGGGACTAAAAACTACTAGATTACTTTCGGGGCTAGAAGTGGGAATATTTGGTGAGGATGGGAAGCATAGGGCCCATCCTTTTTTTTATTTGTAGACTTTTTTACCTCCAACTTGTAATCAGAACATCTATGAAATTGTCCGATCTCGACTATAACTATCCCGAAGATCTTGTAGCAACCTATAAAGATCGCCCGTCTCGGGTGATGTGGGTCGACGACGAAGGAGAACCCCAAGAGTTAACTTGGTCGAGTTTTCTTTCTCGTTTTAACCCAGAAGACCTTATTGTTTTTAACAACACCAAGGTGATCAAGGCGAGAGTTTTTACCGAATCGGGATTAGAAATTCTGTTTATAGAAGCTCTCGATCGCTATCGATGGAAAGTTCTCTGTCCCGCCAGAAGGTGGAAGAAGGGAAGTAAAGAAACTCTACCGGACGGGATTACAGCTCGACTTATTACATCCACTTTACCGCAAATTATTGAACTCGATCGAAATATAAATACCAATTATTTCTCAGCCCATGGAGAAATGCCTCTTCCTCCCTATATTCAAAAAGTTCGAGAAGAGCGTCATCAAAGGGAAGAAGATGAGAGTGAGTACCAAAGTATTTTTGCCAAAGATTTGGGGAGCCTCGCTGCACCAACGGCCTCACTTCATTTTCAAGAAAAAGACATTGAACAGCTCAAAGATCGAGGGGTGGCTCTTTCTGAACTGACTCTTCACGTGGGGCTAGGAACATTTTTACCCATTCATGCAGACTCTCTTGAAGAACACAAAATGCACAGCGAATATATTTCGATACCCCAGGCTTGTATTGATGAAATTAAGCGGACAAAAGAAGTGGGTGGTCGAGTATGGGCACTTGGAACAACAGTGGCTCGATCATTAGAAAGTTACGGAGCGGGGCTGCTCAAAAAAGTTGATGATAATTATATTGGTGAAAGTGATCTTTTTATTCACTCAGACTTTAATTACAAAATAGTCGATGGCCTACTAACCAATTTTCATCAACCTCGATCGACTCTTTTGGCTCTCGTCGGGGCCTTTGCCGGTTTAGATACCGTCAAAAAGGCTTACTCTTTTGCCATAGAAAGAAAGTTTCGCCTTTTTAGTTATGGTGACCTTTGTGCCTTCGAAAAAAAGAAGTCGTCCAAAGATTAATCACTGAAATTTACAAAGAACGTGCTCGAAATCCTCGCCCAAATTTCTCGTGGGATCCACTTTCGAAAAGGATTTAACCGTGTACGAAAGTTCTTCGTTATAATAGTCAAAAACTGGAAACCTGTATATGTGGATGTCGAAGTTCTTTCCGTCCTTCAATTCAGCCTGAGGACGCCCAATTGAGTACCCACGAGCTTTGAGGTCTAACATTTCAGATCGACAT
>JAUHWN010000125.1 GCA_030424665.1 Bdellovibrionia bacterium
TACTACTATGCACCCCAGGGAATGACGAAAATTATGAATGAGGGCTGGGCCTCCTATTGGCATTCAACAATGATGACAAAAGATATAATGGATGACAGCGAAATCATTGATTATGCCGACGTCAACAGCGGAACCATGGCCATGTCGCCTACGGGTTTTAATCCCTATAAAGTTGGAGTTGAGCTTTACCGAGACATTGAGTCGCGCTGGAATAAGGGCCAATTTGGTAAAGAATGGAATGAGTGTACTGATATCGCTACTAAAAAATCCTGGGATACAGGGGCGGGCCTCGGAAAAGAAAAGATTTTCGAAGTTCGCCGAAATTACAATGACGTGACTTTTATAGATGAGTTTCTTACCGAAGAGTTTTGCATTAAAAACAAGTTCTTCGTTTACAAGTTTAATAAGAGAACGGGTAAATACGAGATTGATACTCGGGACTTTCCTCTGATTAAAAAACAGTTGTTGTTTCAGCTAACTAATTTTGGTCAGCCGATTATTAAGGTAGAAAATGCCAACTTTAAGAATAGAGGAGAGCTTCTTTTGGTTCACCTTTGGGAAGGCATTGATATGCAGCCCGACTTTATGAAGGCAACTCTGATCAATGTCTTCAAGATATGGCGTCGACCTGTACATATAGCAACTGTTCAAGATCAAAAGCGAATTGTCGTTGGATTTGACGGTAAAGAGATCAGTGAACTCAATATCGATGAAGAAGAAAAGCTCCCCGAAGGGCAAGAGGCTAAGGCGGATAAGAAGTCTTAGATTTCAAACTTCAGAGCGATTAAAATATTCTTTGAGACTTCATTTTTTAGCCAGAGGTACCTGACTTTCGAGCCGAAGGCTGGTGCCAATCCTTTATCTTGACAAGGGCGCTGATACAAATTAGACGCATAGCATTAAGTACTTGGTTTTACGGAGAGATTTAATGGGTAATGCGGTTTCAATAATCTTGGCAATTGTTTTTGTCTTACTTTCAGCTCAGTCCCGGGCAGAAGTCGAACGATTCATTCAAGGTGAATCTGAACTTAAAAACTGCTTTGTTACGATTTGTAAGGTGAATCGAAATGGCGACTACGGTGCGGTTTACGAAAGTAATCCCGCCGATGATGTAATATTTTGCCAAGAAAATTACAATCGCGCTGGAGTGTTTCATCGAGATGTGGTTTTAGCTCCGGACGCCCTTAATGCCGAAGTCATTTTTGATCGTAAATATTCGATTGATCAAGATCGCAACTTCATGAATTTAGTAAAAGGCCCGATTTTTTGTATAAGTAATCAAGAGGCCCAAGAAAATTTTGTGACTCCGGACAGCCCGATTATTTCTCTTCATGATGCCTATCGATCTGATGCTGTTGTAGACAATCAAGACGGTAGCTTTAGAATTGTAAATCCCTATTTTCAAGTGCCCGGAGGAGAATTCTATTTTCTGGGGGTATATAATTCGATTGATTTGTGTCCCTTTTATGGTTTTGCTCGCAAGACAAAAGATCATGTTGAAAAGACAGTAAAGGGTCCTGTTAATTTACGAGACTACGGATACAATTCCAATTCAGGTCAGACTTACCTCTATAAAATTTATGATGAAACTTCAGATTTGAGCGAACTTGACGATATCGCTGCAGAACTGGAATGTACAAACTAGGAGTAGATCGATGAATAGTTCTCAAAAGGTTTTTGCCTCAATAAATTTTAGTATTTCAATTCTGTTTTTTGCTTTAGTGATTTTTATGAGTTTAAGCTCACAAGCTGTCGTTGGTGAAGAGGGTGATAGCCAAGGGCCCCTTTTGAATTGTCAAATTAAGGTGTGTAAACTCGTTGATCAAACTGAACAAGTTCTTAAGCCTGTCTACTCGGGTGATAACTTTGAACAAGTGCAAACGTGTAACTCAAATTTAGAAGATACAAATATGTGGATTTCTGAATCGGTCTACGCTTCATCGCAGTACTATGCTCTTCAAGAGTTAGAAGAACGGTACTACTTGTCACAAGATAAAAATTTTCAAACCCTTTTGTCTTCGCAGTTTACGTGTCTTACTCAAGAGCAAATTTTAGCTCTACAAACTGAGGCGGTAAATGGTCCTAGTAACTCAATCCCGCTAGTCTCTCTAAGCGATGCGTACATTGCCGATCGAATTGTAGACCATGAAGATGGAACCTTCACTGTCATCGACCCTCGTTTTGTCGATGGGAGTGGAAATGAATTTATTCTGGAGTTAAGAGATTACGGTGCAGACCTTTGCCGCTACTATGGGTTTGGTCGAAAAGTCAGTAATCATGCCTATTTTGATAGTAGAAGTATAAATGGACGTGCTTATAACAAAGATGGGTCTTTTGCATTTATGGATACAGGTAACCATATTGTAGGTGTAAAAGAAATGCACTGTAATGCCAGGTAATTTACAGCTACAATTATTGCCTTTAATTAATCGTCTTGATCGTTGAGGTCGACACCTTCTTCGAGGTCGCTCATATCTTCACTGTTGAAAGGTTCGACTCGAATCAACCAGCCATCTCCATAAGGATCTTCAACAATGAGATCTGGATTTTCGATAACGGCTGCATTAATTTCTATGACCCTGCCATCGACGGGGCTGTAAATATCGATGGTTCCATCATCCATTTCGATATCGCCACAAGCTTCTTCTGTTGAAACATCTTCGTCTTCAGATGGAAGGTTGATTTTTCTAACGGCGGTGATTTCTTCAGCGCCTTCTTCGTTAATACCAATGAGGGCGATTCCATCATCATTTACAACCCAAAGATTGTTCATAAAATTAATTACATCGTTTTCCATAAAGGCAAGGTACCACTGAGTTCTTCTGAGGACAACGCTTGGGCTTTTTTTAATTGTTAACGCAAAGAATTAGTGGCCGGATATGATTAGTGAAAGTTTTGATGGCATAGAAGCTGCTCACGTTCTTTGCTTGCTTCGTCCTTGCGGAGTGCCACCGGTTCTGTTATAAACTCGCCTCTATTCGACGAGGGAACTGAGGGGATTTCTTAAGAAATTTTGCGAAAAATTTTGGCGTCGATCGGAAACAATTTCACGGGGGGTATATTTGTGGAAAAGCTATTTGTCTATGGCTCTATGTCTGAGGGTATGGTTCACTTCGGTCGGATTGAGAACTTTATCGAGAGTCAAACCAAGGCGAAAACTGAGGGTCAGGTTTTCAAATTACAAGTCGGTTATCCTGTTTTTTCTGATGAAGGTAGCGACACGATTTACGGTCAAGTTGTTGAATTGCAAGATAAAGACACCCTTTGGGTTTTGTTGGATGAGCTTCACGGAGTTCATCCAACTCAGCCTGAAAAAGGACTTCACTTTAGAAAAAGAATTCAAGTTCGCGATGAATCAGGTGTGAGTCATGAGGCTTACGTTTATGTTGTTAATAAAATGAAGCTTCCGAAGCAGGCCGTCTTGATTGATGGTGGTAATTGGCAAGAGGACTTGCAACAGTCGCCACCCCTAACGGCTCAACTTAATGATCAACAGGTTTCTTATTTAAAAAAATTAGGCCAATCTTCAGGTCGAGACATCATTCCTATTAACCTTCAGCTTTATAGAGAGCTAATGAAGTTGGAAATGATTGTCGACAAAGGCAGGCGCTTGGCCCTTTCCCGTCTCGGTAAAGAAGTTTATCGTTACCTATAGGTCTTTATAAGGGACTTTTCATGTCAGATGATTGGGCTATTGAACCAAAAGAAGAGCGCTATAAAGCGCTCTTTCATTGTGTACTCTTCGAGCCAGAAATTCCTCAAAACACTGGAAACATCGGTCGAACCTGTGTGGGGGCTCAGAGTCACCTTCATCTTATTAAACCTTTCAAATTTGAAATTACCGATCGAAATCTCAAACGCTCGGGGCTCGATTACTGGCCCCACCTGCAGTGGAAAACCCATGATTCCTACGGCGATTGGCTCAGCGGAGTCGAAAACCCCAATAGAGTCTTCTATTTCTCCAAAAAGGCGGAGAAAAGCCTATTTGATACTCATTTTCAACAAGGGGATTCCTTTGTATTTGGCCCTGAGACCCGCGGTTTGTCCGAGTCTCTTCTCGAGGCCCATGACGCACAGGCCATCCAGATTCCCCTCTATGGACCTATCAGGAGCCTCAATTTGGCTACAGCAGTGGCTGTGGGCCTATTCGAGGGTTTGCGCCAGATCCGCTCAGACCATTGATTCAATTGAATTTTTTAAAAACAGAACTACTCAGTTAGCGACCATTCGGTTATTCTCACCAGCATGATTACGACGGTTCTTAAGAAAGTTTTTGGTACTAAGCACGATCGTGAGATGAAGCGACTTTGGCCACGGGTTGAAGCCATCAATTCTCTCGAAGCAAAATATAAGAATATGGCCGATGATCGCTTGATCGCGCAGACCGGTCTTCTCAAAGAAAAGCTAGAAAAGGGTGCAAGCGTTGATGATATCCATAACGATGCTTTCGCCGTTTGTAGAGAAGCAGCGATTCGCGTTTTGGGGATGAGGCATTACGATGTTCAGCTCATCGGTGGGATGACACTGAATTCGGGTTCCATTGCCGAGATGAAAACGGGGGAGGGTAAAACTCTCGTTGCCACCTTGCCGGTATACTTGAACGCCCTCACGGGGCGTGGTGTTCACGTTGTAACAGTTAACGACTACCTTGCGAGTCGTGATGCTGAATGGATGGGCCAACTTTACAAATTTCTCGGTATGAGTGTTGGCGTAATCAAGCATGAGCTCGCCGACTTTCAACGAAAAGAAGCATACGGCTGTGATATTACATATGCGACCAATAACGAGTTAGGTTTTGACTACCTCAGAGATAACATGAAGTTCAGTCTTGATGACTATGTTCAGAGAGAACTTCACTACGCCATTGTCGATGAGTGTGACTCGATTCTCATTGATGAAGCGAGAACGCCACTCATTATTTCTGGGCCAGCAGAAGATTATACTGAAAAATATATTGAGATTAATAAAATTATTCCTCACTTAAAGCATGAGCTTCATTTTACAAGTGAAGAAAAAAATAAAACCGTTTCGTTAACGGATGAGGGAAACACCAAGGTTGAAGAACTTTTGGGAATCGAAAATCTTTACGATGCTGCTCACATCGATACGGTTCACCATGTTTATCAGGCTCTCAAGGCTCACCACATGTATCGAAAAGACGTGGATTACATGATTGTCGACAAAGAAATCGTTATTGTCGATGAATTTACGGGTCGACTCATGGAAGGGCGCCGCTGGAGTGAAGGACTTCATCAGGCCGTAGAAGCTAAAGAAAACGTGCCGGTTAAATCTGAAAACCAAACACTTGCATCCATTACATTTCAGAATTACTTCAGAATGTATTCAAAACTCTCCGGCATGACAGGAACGGCTGATACAGAAGCTGTAGAATTCAAAAAGATTTACGATCTCGATGTGAGTGTTATTCCTACAAATAAGCCCATCGCGCGTATTGATCGGGATGATGTCGTATATAAAAGCGATAATGCGAAATACAATGCTATAGTTAATGACATTAAGTCGCGCTCAGAAAAAGGCCAGCCAATTCTTGTTGGTACGGCATCGATTGAAAAGTCCGAGGTAATTTCTAGAGCTTTAGGTAAGGCGGGTATAAAGCACGAAGTTCTCAACGCTAAACACCATGAACGTGAAGCCGACATTGTGGCTCAAGCTGGACGCAAAGGTGCGATTACAATTGCAACCAACATGGCTGGTCGAGGAACCGATATTGTTCTTGGTGGTAATTCTGCAAACTTAGCTAAACAAGTTAATCCCGACGAAGAGTCTTCTGAGTACAAAGATGCTTTTAAAAAGTTTGAAACTGAATGCGAGGCCGAGAAAAAGGAAGTTCTTTCGGCTGGAGGTCTATACATTATTGGTACTGAAAGGCATGAATCGCGACGTATTGATAATCAGCTCCGCGGTCGATCGGGTCGTCAGGGAGATCCGGGCGAATCAATGTTCTACTTGTCTCTAGAAGATGATCTCATGCGACGCTTCGGTGGAGATCGATTGGGTAAAATAATGAATACCCTTAATGTCCCTGAAGATGAGCCGATTACCCATAAAATGGTTTCTCGGTCGATTGAAGGGGCCCAGCGTAAAGTTGAGGGTCATAACTTTGATATTCGTAAACACCTTTTAGAGTATGACGATGTAATGAACCAACAACGTCATGCAATTTATGGTTTACGCCGAGAAATCCTCGAAGGTGGTGAAGTTTCATCAAAAGTTCTTGAGATGCTCGGTGATGTTACATCAGACCTTCTCGATGATTTTGCTGGTATTGATACTAAGAGAGAGCACTGGGATCTTGATGCTTTACGCACTGGAATCGAAAAGCAATTTGGCTTGCGCATTTTGGCTGAAGATTTAGATAAACCCGATGCGGATGCATTGACTGAGGTTGTTCAAAAGGGTGTTCAAGAAGTTTATAATCACCAAAAAACCCACATGGGTGATCTCTTTGAAGAAGTGCAAAAGAGCCTGCTCCTTGGAGCCATCGACCATTGGTGGAAAGAGCACTTACAGAGAATCGATAAGTTGCGCGACTGGGTTAGCTTAAAAGCCTACGCACAAAAAGATCCTCTCCTTGAGTACAAAAAAGAAGCCTTCAATATGTACCATGAAATGCAGAAGACCATTCGTAAAGATGTCATCGAAAAGCTCTGCAAAATACAATTGGTGCGCGAAGGTGAGGCGAGTAATGATGACGGTCAGATTCAAGAAGAGGAGGCGGCTCTCATCGAAGCCTTAAAGCCAAAAGAGCAGCAAAACCTCCAGTACCATGGTGGTGGAGCGCCTGAAGAAGAAGGTGCAATGGCCGGTCCTAATGGGCGTGGTGGTTCCTCTTCTCAGGGTGGCAATCGAGCTCAACGTCGAAAACAAAAACGGCGCAGGATAAAGCGTTAAGCCTTAAACGTTATATTTATCAATAATCAGTTTTATATCTCCACGCCATAGGTCAGGGATCTAGCTTCTCTGCTAGTTCACCTTTCAGGACCGTCCTATAATATAATGGTTGAAGGAGTCCTTTTGATTAAATGTCCTCATTGTGGTGAACCCATCCAAGACGAAGACTACGGTATGGTCCAGTGTCCGAGCTGCATGAATTTTGTCATGATCAATATGGATGGAAAGCTCGTTGTTAACGATGAAGAGGCAGAATTAGGAGAGCAAGAGCCGGACTCAAATGCAGAGATTAGTTCAGATGAACTTCCTGTATATGACCCGGGTCCCCAAGTAGAGAGTGAGCAGATCAATGTGGGAGAGCTTATCGCGAACCACGTGCAAGAAAATGCTGAATCTAATGATCAAGATGGAATATTTGAATACATGGGTGGGGAGTCCTCTGCAGAAGCTAATTTTAATGGAGACGAAGAGGTTTTTGCAGAAGATATTGAAGAGCAAAACCCCCCCGACAACTCCTTTTCTGTTGGAGAAGATAGTGCCGATTCATGGTCTATGAGCGGAGATGAGCCATCACAAGTAAATGCCCTAGGACTCGATCCAGCGGACTCAGAAGATGATTTAGAATCGGACCTTGAAGACTCAGATAATCAATATGAAGAGGATGTTGATCAAGAACTCGACTCCCTCGGTGGTGCGAACTACGAAGAGGAGGCCGACGCGTCTTCAGAAGAATTCTCCGCTGAAGAGCAGAATACCGATGGCCCGGTTGAAGAGGATCAGTATGATTCACCTCTTGAGGATATGTTTTCGGGGGGCGATAGTGGAACAGATCCAGTGCCAGAGGGGGAGCCCAATCCAGAAGACCCTCTTAATATCTCAGGTTTTGCCAATTCTGAAGCCTCCCAGGGGTTAGATGGTCCCTACGTCTATCAAGTCCTGGTCAAAGGTATTGATACTAAAGAGATCAGAGAAAGTTTACGAGAAGTACTAGAGGACCAAAAGTTTGCATGGGACGTCGATCAGATGATGCAAAGTATTCACCACGGAGAGATGTTGCTCGAATCGGTGAATCCAGTAAAAGCATTTATTCTCGTCGTTCGATTGCGCTCACTTCCTGTAGAGGTTTCTTGGAAGCAGTATGATGATTCGAGTTCTGAATTTTAAATTCTTATTTTGTTTTCTACTGGTACCATTGAGTGTTCAGGCCGGTGATTATTTTGGTCATCAGCAAAACCTCAACGGATTACGTGCACAAATTAAAATTCTCGATAAGCAACTCACTCGACTCATACTTGAGAGAAAGACCACTCAAGATGAAGATAGAAAAGTTGCCATAATAGAAGAACTCAAATTGCTGCAAGAAGAAATGGTCATTGAAGTCGATAAATACAATAACGAAGTTTCCCATATGAGATTTTATCACCCGGAAAAAGGGGTGCCTGAAGAATTGAAGTATAAAAGAAAAGAATTGGTGGACGTAAATCCTTATGATCTTGATGAGGGAGTTGACGCAAAGTTGACTGAAGCTTTAATGATTGTTGAAGATAAATTTGGTACTAAAGAAGCGGAACCCTCGGTTCGTAAGCCAGCATCGGCAAAAGAGGTCAAAGAAAAGAACCTTTCAACTCTCGAAAAAATAATTTTGAAAAAGTAGATTATTTAACTCTACGAAACGTAGGTAGGGGTTCAGCCTTGGGTTGGTTCGCTTCTTCCCAGTCTTTATAGAGTTTTTGACGAAGTTCGGTCTCTCTGAGGGCTGCGGCTCGATTGGACTCCTCATTGATTTTATCTTGATCTTCAGCTGTTACTCTAGGGGGAACTTGCTCGCCGGCGTAGATAACGCGGCCTTCTTTAAAGACGACTTCGCGAACTTCCTCGCTGTCCCTATCTATGAAACGATAAGTCCACCGGTCCCTTCCCTTCCATCGGGTCGAAGAGTTTGGGCCGCCAACAATCTCAAGGACATCGTATTTGCGCATGCCTTCTTTGACTTCGCCAAAATCCTTAACTGTCGTCTGACAGGCTGTCAGAGCTAAAAGTGCGATTATTAACAGAAAAACTCTCATTAATACTAATATAAATCATTTAGGGGGTCAGGTCGTAGTAAATAAGGAAAAACCCCTAAAAAACTCGAATGTAGGGTTTAATGTTGTCTAGAAGTTTTACACCAGGGCCGCTAGACGGCCCCAATAGATGGTTATTTAGAGCATTCTAATTTCTAAAACGAATCGGCAAATTGTTGTGGTATGCGATGGGGTTTAATCTATTGGTTTATTTCAGAGAGTTGGCGTTTTAGAATTTTACCGGTGTGACCCTTCGGGAGGTCGTCCAAAAAGACAAAGTGCTTTGGAATTTTAAATTTCGCCAATCGGTCTTTGCAAAATTCTTCGATCTCTTTGGGTTGAATCGGTGACTTCGCCTTGATAAACGCTTTTCCGACTTCACCCCACTTAGAGTCTTTAGTGCCAAGAACAGCCACCTCAGAAATATCTGGATGTTCGGAGAGAACTTGTTCGACTTCGACCGGATAGACATTTTCTCCACCAGAAATGAACATTTCCTTCTTGCGACCAACGACATAGAAATACTTTTCCGAATCAAACTTAACGAGGTCGCCAGTGTGGAGCCAACCCGCTTTGATAGTTTCTTTCGTCGCCTGGGGGTTATTCCAGTACTCTTTCATGCATACTGGGCCCTTTAACAGTAGTTCTCCCACTTCATCGGGACCGCAGATTTCGCCTTGTTGGTTGATGACCCTGGTTTCGATATAAAAATTTGGGAAACCAATTGAGCCAATTTTTCGCAAAGAATCCTCTTCGTTTAGAGAAAAAACATTGGGGCCAAATTCGGTAAGGCCATAGCCTTGGCGAATGGCGATTCCCTTCTTTTGCCAAGTTTTAATCAATTCTATTGGCATAGGTTCACCGCCAACGATCGCATAGCGAACCGTGCTTAGGTTTGAAGCCTCAAATTTTTCAGACTGACTCATCATTTCTAGAGTTGTAGGTACGCCAAAGAGTACTGTCGTTTTATACTTTTCTGAAAGTATTAAAATTCTCTCGGCATCAAATTTTTTCATGATGATGTTTTGTCCACCTCGATGGAGCGTCGGCATTAATAAAACATTCCAGCCCCCGGTGTGGAAGAAGGGAAGAAAACATAACTGTGTATCATTAGTGGTTAAGTTGAGACGAAGTCCTGTGTTGACTGAGTTCCAGAAAATCATCTCGTGAGTTAGCACAGCGCCTTTAGGTCTACCCGTAGTTCCGGAGGTATAAAGAATCATTAAAGGGTCGGTAAATTCACCTTTAAACGTTTCTTCTTTTTCTGGCTCAATCTCGGCAAGATTTTCGTGAATCGAAGAAAAATCAACTGAGGAAAATTCAAGTTCAGAGTCTTTTATTAAGGGTTGATAATCCTCACTACAGATCACTAGCTTGGCACCAGAGTCTTCAAGCATGAATTCGATTTCACGAGGACTGAGTCGATAGTTTAAAGGAACGAGAATAGCTCCCAATCTTTGCACGGCGAAAAACAGTGGAACATAGCGCACGTCATTTTGTGAAATGACCGCAACCCGATCCCCTTTTTCGATATTAAATTCATTTTGTAGCTTTAGTGCGAGAGCACAAGATTGCTTAAATAGATCTTCATAGGAAACTTGCTTTTCAGTCTCGGCTTCAATCAAAGCGATCTTATTGGGTGTGTATATTGCCCAATTGCGAAGCCAGTCCGTCTGAATCATTCCATTTCTCATTTTAAAGACCTATAAGTTTTAAAAATTAAATAACGAGTCCACCGTCGACACTCAAGGTGGTTCCATTTATATATCGAGCCTCTTCAGAAGCAAGAAAAAGGCAAGCATTTGCAATATCTCTAGGTTCTCCCAGCGCACGAACGGGTACCTTTGACTCCATTTGCTCTAAAATTTCATTGGGCATGGCCGCAACCATGGGCGTTCTTGTAAAGCCAGGAGCAATAGCATTGGCAGTGAAGCCTTTACTGCCGAGTTCCCGGGCCCAAGTTTTTGTCATACCAATTACGCCCGCTTTTGCAGCAACATAGTTGGTTTGCCCAAAGTTTCCATAGAGGGCAACAACACTGGAAAGACTGATGATGCGCTTTTGAGCGCTCGATTCGCTAAAGCGAGTCAGGCACGCCTTGGTCGTATTAAAAACACCACTCAGATTGGTGTTAATGACTTCTTGAAAGAGTTCGGGTGTCATCTTAGCAAATGATTTGTCCCTAGTGATACCAGCGTTGTTTACCAGGATATCGAGATCGTTCAAGGATTCGGCGGCTTGGCTACAGCTCGCAAATTGACTCACATCTACTTGTTGGCAATGAAGTTGACTCGAAAACTGAGAGAGTTCTTTTTTTGCCGATTCAAGGGTTTCTAAATCATAATCCCAGGCGTGTACCACGGCTCCTGCTTGCAAGAAGGACTTGGTAATTTCAAAGCCGATACCTCTGGCTCCACCGGTGACTAGGGCTACTTTATTTTTAAAATCAAAATCTAAGTTATTCATGCCTCTAGCTAAGGGCTCATCATTTAGGGGGTCAAGATAATTGGGGACTAATGCGCTGCAAATGCAGCAATATTGCCCTAGAGCCTTGAATTGAAGCCGCCTAATGAAAAGTGATTAGAAGTTCGACTCTGCGTTGTCTCAATATGAGAGAAACTGGGGATAAGTCTCTGGAGTTAGGGGATTGTCGCTGGAACGGACTACAATGGAATACAGGACATTTGTCTTAAGATTCAACAGCAAATGACCGAAAATGAAATAGTTAGCTAAATTGTTACGGGGGTAGTAATTGGGCTCTAAGAAGAAAAATCAAATCTCGCGTCGATCTTTGATTAAGGCTGCGGGAATCGGATCCTTGGGGTTAATGGCTCCAAGAATGGCCCTTTCCGCGGATGAATGTAATCCGGATCTGGTTGACAATCCAACCTACAATCCTGGTACGGGATCCATTAATGGCGAGCCAATTTTAACGCAAACTTCGCCTGGTCCTTTTGGAGCTGTCGCTCTCAAGCATAATATCTCGGTTCATTTTTATTCAATGCTTGCATTTGTCAATAACTCCACGGCTGAAGAAACAAGAAGTTTTCTTACTGTTGAAGTGGGACCGAATCCCGACATCGGTGTTTACTACACTGGTAATGCCAATGTCTTTTCTGATATCGAAGAATTAACTGATTTATATATTTTTGACGCAAACTCTGGCGTCCTTCTTTACCGAAGAGAGTTCGGTGGTGGTGAAAATAAATATTCGTCAATGATCAGTTTGGATCCTAACCATGTGGCCCAATCGAGAAACCTACAAATTGTAGTTCGATCGAGTAAGTATGGATTATGGGGGCGAACCTTTTCACTGGGGGTCGCACCAGAAAACTATGCAGCTCGCCTTTCAGCTTACGATGCCGCTCTCAATTTTGGTGGAAGTTCTGTTGACCTTCCTTATATCTCTCGATCCGCTACGGGTGGGCAGGGTACGGCTGAAAACATTGGTGATATACATCGACCCTCGATTAACGTGAGTGGAGCCAATGTCATTCTTCGTTTAGGTGGTGATGCCAATGGAAACGGTCGTCATACTCAGATTAATGAATCACATTACATTATGGGTGGAGCCATCTTTGATCAATCTGGAAATCTATTGAGCACTCCTCAAACCATAAGGTACGCGGATTCTGTGAATCACCAAATTGTATTTTCAAATGTTAATGTGGCTAACCGAGGAACAAAAACAATTAGAGCGGTCGTCTTCGACACTCTTAATGGTTACCTTATGGGATGGGCCGATATAGCCTGATTTGTTTTTTTGATGGTGGGAAGAAATTGTTATGGGAAAAAGTGAAAAGGAAATTTCCAGAAGAAAGCTACTGAAAACTCTCGGGATCGGAAGTTTGGGGGCCGCGATGTTGGCTTACCAGAACTGTTCTCCCGAACCTTTTAATATTCCAGGAAAAAACAACTCTTCGTCAGAACCAGATCCTTTGGGAACTCCTGCTCCTGACTGCATTCGCAATGGTCAAGTTGCCGATTCCCCGATTTGCGAGGCTGGAACATTTAAAATCAATGGCCAAGAGG
>JAUHWN010000251.1 GCA_030424665.1 Bdellovibrionia bacterium
GACTCAAGGGCCACCGGTTTATTAATGGCACAAAGAGTGTCCCCAGTAACGGTAAATTTAAGACCAACTACGGCTCCGATATCGCCGGCTTTCATTTCTTTGATTTCTTCGCGGGAATTGGCGTGCATCTTAAATATTTTTGATATTCGCTCTTTTTTGTTTTCTCTTGGGTTGTGAACTTGCTCACCGACCTTGAGAATTCCCGAATAAACTCTCACATAAGTTAAGTTTCCGGCAAAACTATCTGTTGCCAACTTGAAGGCTAATGCCGCAAGTGGAGCTGCAAAGTCCGTTGGACACTCTATTTCTTTAGTTTCGTCTTTAACGCTCTTTCCGACAATGGCGGGTACCTCTAAGGGACTTGGTAAATAGTCTATGACTGCATCGAGAAGAGTTTGTACTCCTTTATTTTTAAAGGCAGATCCACAAAGCACGGGAACAACCTCTTGAGCGAGGGTTCCCTTCCGAAGTGCTCTTTTTAAATCTTCAGTAGGAATTTCTTCTTCCATTAAAAAGAGCTCAGTTAACTTTTCGTCGAGTTCGGCGACTCTTTCGACAAGCTCTAAGCGTTTTGCTTCAGCTTCATCTCTCATATCAGTTGGAATTTCCTTTTCTTCAAAAGAAACTCCAAGATCGTCTCCCGCCCAAACGATAGCCTTCATCTTAATAAGGTCTATAACGCCGACAAAGTCAGCTTCAGCTCCGATCGGTAATTGAATTGGAAGAGGATTCGCACCGAGTTTTTCGCGGATTGTATCTACGGACATATGAAAGTCAGCACCAACTCGATCCATTTTATTAACAAAACAAATTCGAGGTACATTGTACTTATTAGCCTGTCGCCAAACAGTTTCACTCTGTGGTTCAACTCCATTAACACCATCAAAAACGGCAATAGCACCGTCGAGAACTCTGAGTGAACGTTCCACTTCAACCGTAAAGTCAACGTGCCCGGGCGTATCGATAATGTTAATTCGATGGTCATTCCACTCTGTCATGGTGGCAGCCGAAGTAATCGTAATCCCACGCTCTTGCTCTTGTTCCATCCAATCCATGGTGGCATCACCATCGTGAACCTCTCCAATTTTATGGGAGCGCCCCGAGTAATAGAGTATTCTCTCTGTCGTGGTGGTTTTTCCGGCATCAATATGGGCCATGATCCCAATATTGCGAGTCCACTTTAAATCTTCGACTTTTTTAGGTTCTAAAGAAGCCATAACGTGTTCCTATCTTCTTGGTTGCCTTGATAGTAGCAGGATCTCACTGCATTTTGCAGACAAAAAAATACCGCATCAATATTGATGCGGTATTAAATAATCGATTTTTAATATTCAAATTACCAGTTGTAGTGAGAAAAAGCTCGGTTGGCTTCTGCCATTCTGTGAACATCTTCTTTCTTTTTAATCGAGTTTCCACGACTGTTATAAGCATCGAGAAGTTCATTAGCGATTCTTGAGGCCATGTCTTTTTCACCACGACTTTTTGAGTTGGCAACAATCCATCTCATAGCCAAAGTGAGGCGACGAGAAGGACGTACGTCAACAGGTACTTGATAAGTCGCTCCACCCACACGACGTGAACGAACTTCGAGTTGTGGCTTCACGTTCTCAACAGCTTTCTTAAAAACAGTGAGTGGCTCTTCACCAGGTACTTTTTCTTTAAGAACATCAAGAGCACTGTATACGAGTGATTGAGCTTTTGACTTCTTACCATCAAGCATAACTTTATTTACAAATTTAGCGACTACCACATCCTGATAAATAGGATCTGGAGTAATTTCTCTTTTATAACTTCCTCTACGACGTGACATTATCCAGCTCCTTATTAAGACTTAGGTTTCTTCGTACCGTACTTAGAACGGCCGCGAACTCGGTTTTGTACACCTTGAGTATCAAGGACTCCACGAACGATGTGGTAACGACAACCTGGTAAATCCTTAACACGACCCCCTCTAATAAGAACAACCGAGTGCTCTTGAAGGTTGTGACCGATTCCAGGAATGTACGAAATCACTTCGTATCCATTAGACAATCGAACCTTAGCAACTTTACGAAGTGCTGAGTTCGGCTTCTTTGGTGTAGTCGTGTAAACACGAGTACAAACGCCACGCTTTTGTGGACATTTCTTAAGTGCTGGAGCCGTCGTACGACTTTTTTGAACGACACGCTCTTTGCGAATCAATTGGTTAATCGTTGGCATTCTTCCCTCTATGGTTTAGACGTTACTCACGCCCAGGTACTCACTGTGACCAAAACACACTGACGCCTAGAAATGTGAAAGCGAGAAATTACTCTAAATTGCGTGGCCCGTCAAGGGGTTGGTTTAATTTCTGCGCCCCAAACGACTCGACAAGTACTTGTTTTTACTAGATTTTTTTGCTACTCCAAGAAATAAGTGACTTCTTTTTATAAGGGCCTCCCTATTTAGACTGGCCCCTCCCAAAAAACCACCCTTTTCTTGGCCCACTTGGAGGCTCTGGAGCCCCCATTCCTTAACCCATTATTAACACAAATCCTGTTTAGAGATTTTTCAGCAAATTTGGGACTAATTTTC
>JAUHWN010000126.1 GCA_030424665.1 Bdellovibrionia bacterium
GGCCCCTTTCATTTTCTAGATCAATTGATCCTCAAAAGGGCTTTCAGGGGCTTCTAGGAATGATATTTTTTTAAAGATGTCTCAAAACGAGAAAACTACTGGAATTTTACAGAAAGGTTATCGTCTTCGATTCCGTTCACACTGTAAAGAGCTGCGCGATTGGTATCAATATTAAAATAGCCATAGGAAGCCTTAAACTCTTCGATAATTCCATCTTTTTTTCGAACCAGTTCAATATCTTTCAGAACAAAAAGGTGATCCATGGGGTTTCTACGAGCTTCTTCAGAGGTAAGGGTATAGCAATATTGATTTGAGCAGTATTGGTACTCAAAACCCTTTATCTTCTCGTTGCCAGCGAAAGCAATTGAACCAACGGACGAAAATAAAAACATGGTGAAAATTAGATTCTTCAAATTCGTAAGCCCTTTCTTAAAATCGTTTTTCCTGCTTGGAAATCATTAAAATGCGACGCCTTCCCTCAACCAAACAGGCCTTCGCAAGTGAACACCCGTTGGGCTACACTCACTATTCTGATATTGATCAATTTCTTCCTGTTCTATATCTTGACAGTAACTTAACCAGTACTCGCTCGGCCTTGTCCAACGCACATTACAATACAACATCTGATTAAGAATGGTATTCTCGCCACTTGTTAAACCCGTTTCATCCACTTTTTCTTCAGAGAGACAACTAATAATTTCATAACGGTCTTCATTAAATTCCCAAGATTGTCCTTTGATCATTGCAAGTGTTTGGGGATCTGTAATGAGTCGCTCACGGCACGTACCCACTGAGGCGGCAAAGATTTCGTTGCCATCACCTTCTGGGAAGACTCCTAAGAAGGTCGGGTCCGTCAACGCAGTTACTCTATCACAATCATCATAGGTACTTGGGCGTAGACCTAATATATCTTCCTGAGGACTAATAAAAGGCTTTAACATATGGAATTCAGTTTCTTTCAAAAATGGCTCTGAAAGTTCAAATCCCCGGTGGATACGAAGTCTCTGACTTTCACCACCAAAGGCCTTTTTAACAGCTTCATCGCGTTCATTTTCAGGAATAACTCGACTAAACTGATCACGAGAACACCAACCCGATTTGATCAAATTATTGGGCCGATTTAGCCTTCCCTCGATATAATCTCCCTCAGGGCAAAGGTTATCCTGAAAATTCTGCGCCCAACGATAGGCCTCAGCGAAGTCTACACCGAGTGATTGAATCAAAGAAAGTTTATGCGTTTCATTAAGTTCTCCAAAGTTGTTCTGAGAAAACAAGAAGTCATACTTTTGCCGACTGTTTTGTATTTCAGCTCTTTCGGTAACGACAAATTCTCTATACGTGTATCCACCACCCCAATGAACTTCTTCGTAATAACCCTTATCTTTTTGCTTTTCAGAAAGGTACTCAAGCCCTTTCATGTTATAGGCTCCCCAAATGGCAACAAACATTTGAAAGCCAGCCAGGACATTTTGAAGAATGATATTGTCTGAGTAATCAAAATTAGTTCGATAAATTGAAACATGGGGACACTCATTGATATTTAACACCCCCGGAGCCGATTCTGAAATCGCGCAACTCTGACTGTATAAAAGCGGAGTGTGAATATTAAAGGCCATCATTTCAAATTCCAGATCCAAATTATTTTTTAAGAATTGCCGAAGGTCTTCGATTTCGACAAGCCACCCGTTAAAGTAGGCCTGAAGCTCGGGCATTGTCCGAATCGGTTGGGTCTCGACACCTTCTAAGTCTTCTAAGAATTCCTTGAGGCCACCTCGTCCCATGACCTCGAGATAAGCATGGATTGGGTCAAAAGTATCACCCACACCGCTTTTCCTCCTGATTGGCTCCGAAAGAGTTTTAAATCCCTTTAGATATAGAAATGGCTTAATCACCGCCTTGTAAAACTGTGCCTTTTTATTTTCTGGGTCCAGTTCTAAGACCTGATCAAGAAGTCGATTGGCGTAAATAAAGCCCTGGGGATGAAAGAGCTGCTCGACATCGTTAAGGCGATTGTTCGCTCTTTCGATTCGAAAATCTCGCTCCATCTCTTCGCGGAGCTGAGCTTCACGAGAAGGATCGGGTCTTTCGAGCTCGACCTCTGGGCCCACAGGTCCTTCGGTACCGTGAGGATCTCTATCCAAGTTCACTTGGTTGATTCGGGGTCGATTCCGATCGGGATCATTACAGGCTACTAAACCAGTAACAAGAAGAACACCAAGTGTACCCAAGAGAAGGATTCGTAAAAATTGAAGATCACTCTGAAACTTCACCTTACTCAACCTCTTCAGATTCAATTGGAATGACTCTTTGACCAGTCCCAAAAACCTCAAAATCGACATCACCCATACCACTATCAATGACTTCGACATGCGGAGGATCTTCAGATCTCTCGCTATCACTCTGGTCAGCAGCTGGTTCCTCTTGTAAAGCCCCCGAAGTTTGTATCAAATCCAACTGGTTAACCATTTCTTGGGCGAAAATATCCACAGCGGGAAATTCATTGAGAGAGATTGTGTCCTGTTCTTCATTGGTATAGCGACGCAGGTAAAACAAAACTAAAGCTTCTAAGCGCATGGCATAGCGCTCTTGCTCGGTTACACGCTCTAAATCATCGGTATCAGCTGTCATATAGTGATGTGAAAATTCATGGGCGAGCATTGAGATGATTTTCATGGTCAATTCGTCTTCGCCACCAAGAGAGGACATCTCCCGCAATTTCTGAAGAGAAATACAAATGCGGCCTCCAACTTCACCAGGGACACTGGTTGCCGCTTTTTCGTTGCTGTAAACATCAAGACAAGGCTCACTTTGAATGTCGAAATTGTTTTCAACCTGAATATCTTTAAAAATATCAAACCCGTTGTTTTCAGGATGTTGAGCATTGAGCATGCGCTCAAGTAATTCGGGCACACCCTCTTTACGACCGAGCAAGGTAGCGTCTGGTCTTAAATTGTGAATTTCAAGCATAGTGCTTAGAGCTTCGAAGGTTCGGGTGAGAGGTTGTTTTATTCTTTCTAAATAAGAAAATATTTCTTCGTTGGAAATTCTTAATAAATCGGTACCATTACCTTTACCCGTGACGTCGCCTCGGCCAAGATCCGCTTCAGGACTCGGCTCTACAACCGATGGCCCTTCAATGGGATTCGTCGATGTCTTTGGGCCACAACTTACCAGCATAAATGCTATCGCAGTCCCTAATAAACATGGCACAATTAAATATCTGAGCCTCATTTCTTCTCTCTCTTTTATTTCGTCAGCTTAAAAAGTTGTACATTAAACTGAAATGTTTCATCACCTTCATTTTCAGGAGCTTCGAACTCCGTAAAAAAATCGTCCAAAAATTTTCGGATGCGATCTTTGGCTCGCTCCATATCCTTGCGCTTCATATTGAATGCGTAGGATTGATATTCACGCTCTTCAACTGACTGTTCATAAACCTGTTTAGATGCAAAGTGGCTAATACGCTGGTGAAAATGTTTAGTGGCCAAATCACTGAGGTCATCTTCGGTTTTTAGATTCTGATGAGTTTTTTCGATTTCGCCTTGAGCATTCTTTTTAATCAAACCCAGGCGCTCGAGGCGATTTAAAGCAAATTCAACATTTTCTAATGTTACATTCAGGCGCACTCTTTCGTGGATCCACTTAGCTTGGCTGCGAAAGCCTTTTAGTCCTGACATTTCTAAAATCGCCGTCGAAAGTGGGTCGCTGAGTGTGTTGTATTCATCGACACTTGTAACAATTCGATGCCCTGTGGGAGAAAGTCTTTGCATCTGCTCAAGGTAATATTCTTTTTGTTCATCAGTTTTCGATCGCGATAGCTCCACGAGTGCTTCAAAGTAGAGGGCTTCCTTCGGATCAAGCTCTAGGGTTTCAATGACTCGTGGAATGTACTTTTTTGGAAGGGACCTTTTGCCCTTCAGAGTTAGCGATAGAGGACTGCTATTCTCAAAACCAAGCTTCTTGGACCAGGCTGTAATTGAAAAATTAGCGTTGCGCTTTTTCTTTTCAAGCCACGCGTCTTTCATAAATGAATGTGCTTCTGTGTAGGTGTATATATCTAGCATTTCTATCCTCGCATCCTAACTGTGCAAAGTGGGTTCCGAATTCTAAAAGAGATTCCCATCTCTTAGCCCGGTGCCTTGAAAATTGGCCTGTAAGTTCAAGCCCTTACGGGCGGCTCCCTTTTGTCGAACTGTCTAGTAAAAAGACAGGGTCTGAAAGTGCCTAAGGGAGCCCCGAATTGGCGGTTTAAGGCCAAGTAACAATTGAAAATTCTTGAATTTATTGATGATCCATCTGGACTTCCGATCGACGAAATTCAAGGGCCTGATGCAGAAATTCAAAAAAGTACTCAGGTGGCTCTTCGAGCATACGTCCCTCAACGATAAGTCCCTCAAGAGAGATGAATAAATTAGACCTTCGAGGTGAATCATAGTTGATATCGGCTTCAAGGATTCGACATTTCGTTAGGGCACTTAAATCCTGACGATAGCGGAATTCGTGGTAAGAAGACCATTCAAAGAGTCTCTCACTCAAATCCAGGACACGGTCACTCGATTGGCAAAAGGTGGACTGCGGGAGTGTTTCAAGCTCTTCAAAAGAAGTGAGTTCTATGCTGATTTCAGCGCCTTCTCGAATTTCTAATATTGGCTGCTGCGGTGCTAGTCGCGTGCTGATCGCAATCTGTTCATCGGCTCCTCTAGTAACAGCAGATTCCTTAGACTGTTCCGGGTCTGAGAATACAAGATAACGATTTAAGTTTTCGTAACCAGTCTTTTTATTAGGAGCTTTACCATTAATCAAAATTTGAACTCCTGATATTTTATAGAACCCTCTCAAGGTCCAAAACTGCAGATACTTGAGGGCATAAAAATTGGATTCACCAATTCGATCAAAACTCATAGTGAATTCAATATCCTCTCCCATGCTATTGACGCCAGCAGGAATCAAAACAAAGGGGTTGGACGGATCAAATCTTTTAGTGGCGACTAAAACCCTATCACTACCGTTTCTCTGGTTCACTTCTATGGATTCGATTTTTTGAGCGTATGAGTCTAATATTTCCTCAAGTCCCATCGTAATATCCGCAACTCGATCGCAGTTGGTATAATGTTCATCACAGTAGTGGGCATTACTTCCAACGCGCCAGATTTTGGATCTGCGAAAATTTTCGCGATCAAAGCGCTTGTTAAACTCACCAAAAGCGAGGACTGGATCACTGTGGGAGTGACTGGGGCCAACTGGCCAGATGGCCCTTTCATCGTGACATTCAGAGCAATGAGTCCGAAAAAATGGATAGACCTCTTCTTGATAAACCTGAAGTTCCGTCAACGAGGCGGTTGAAGCATCTATCGACACTTCCTCTGCAAAACTGCGATGAACGGCTAACATCCCAATAATTATAATAAGTATATACTTCATTTTTTCTCTCACTTATGAAAAACAAATCAAAGGGTCAATTTCGTCGGCACGACCACGAAGTCCGGTTAAATTCTCAAACTGCCCAAGTAAACCTTGAACAGAGAGATAATTTGCCATTACCGCTTTCACCATGGCCTCTTCATCTTTTACAGGGTTGTCAGTTTGCGATAATACTCCCGAGTCCGTGTAATGGCCCAATTGCAATCTTTGCTGTTCAGCACTTCCAGTTGGGTCAAAGTAAGCCATAACTGAAAGACTGTGCTGGTTTTGATCTCCGATCCAAGCGCGATCGTAAGAATCACTACTTGCGTAAACACCACCATCTGTAATTATTTGAATAAAAAGTGGCTTACCCAATTTATGTGCTAGCGAAATCGCCTTTCCGATCTCGGAGCCGATTTCTTCATCTTTTCGGTCACCTGTTTCTTGGGTCCCATCGTGGTAATCGCAGTCTTCTATAGTAATAACTCCAGGGCCTGTGTATCCTTGAATAACATTGAAAGCAATTGAGGCGCGCAGTTGCGTTCTACTATCAAATTGCAACTCGTTACCATAGACCTCGATCGCTTCCGGTGAATTCTGCGGATTTCCTTGAAGCAATGGCTCACCGAATTGATCTAGATCATTATAGGCCTGGGCCAGTTCAGGGTAATTTGCACCGAGCTCTTTAAAGCGTGCATAAATCTTTTGCTTGTTCTCATCTGAAACTTGCTTAAAGCGATCACCAAGACTCGTTAGGTCCAAGACATCTTCGATACTAGTAATCATCTTCGGCTTATAGGAAGGCTCCTTTAAAAATACGTCCGAGTTTCCTCCTGACAAATTGGAGGTGAGTCCAATTCCACTGGCAAGGAACTCTCCTACAAGCCCCGTCTTTGAAACCAAGGATAGGGCCGAGAGCCGATTGTCGGAGGTGTCATCTAAAGAGAAATTACAGATCGATGCCATCTGCAGATACTTTTTTTCACCTTGAGATACTATTTCCACGGGTAAATTATCGCGCAGACCTCGAAGCATCATACTCCTCTGCGCTGATAGCGGCAGGCCAAAGGTTTCATCAAGCGATCCCGAAGAACGGGGATCCCATCCGTGGGCTTCATAGCGGGCACATAGGTCAAGTGGACCTTCTCTTTTGCCAACAAGAAAATTACCAGACATACTCGCACCACCTGAAAGATCGAAAACAAGGAAGGGAACATGGGAGCCCATCGCGGCCCAGGTCTTATTAGAAAACAGAGATGGAAGAAGAAGGCCCCCTCCTGCCATCATGCCAAATTTAATAAAGTCTCTTCGAGTCTTGGGTCTTTTGTGTAAATTTAGGAAATCAATTTTTTTCATTTTATCTCTCACATTCTAGTTTTTTATATAAATGAATTCTGGATGCATTGTTAAAAGAAGGCATGTTGAGAAGACATCTAATTCTCCATCACTAAGATAAATGGCCTTTTCTTTTTCACTCGCCGTTGGCTTGCGCCCCAGAATTCGCTGGTAGGTTGAGTCGATATTTAAGTCTGGACCCTCTAAAAATTCCATAATGTCACAGCCGAAGCCTGCCAATTTGGCCATGGAGTCCTTTGCGACATAGAATTCACTGAGCTCTCCTTCGCGAGGGAGGTTCAACTTTAAAGTTTCAAACAATGGTCTGTAGTCGTACATGGAAACATTTAAAACTTGAGAGAGTTTCATTACATATTGACGACCGTTCAGAATACGAGGCTCTCTTTCGATCAAGCCGGCACTCACAGATATGGATGCCATGAAAATAAAAAAGCTTATTATGACTATTCGCATAGGGGACTCCTTACTATTTCTTTAATGAGGTCTAAGAAACGATAGTCGCCCTTTTCAAAGCGAGTTGCTAAGTCTTGTACAACTTGGGCAATGGCATCGTTTTGCACAAAGTCCATCGGGAGGTCACAAAATTCGGCCGCTGTTTTCTGTACCATACAGCGACTAAACTGTTCAGAATTCACGATCATGTGGGCAAACTCGCTAACACCGCGACCTGTGGTTGGAGTGCGCCAACCAAATCGCTCTTGGTGAATTGGAGTTACGAGTGGGTTTTCCCAATGATCGGAAACTATCTGTAAGCCACCATACTCCCTTGAATTTCGGTTATACTTTTCGGAAATCTCTTCCAAGAGTAGCATTTGACCACTTTGATAATCTTGATAGGCAAAAGCCGGTCTTTGTCCATCCAATGGTGCGTGGCAGGCACTACACTCTTCTTGAAATACCTGGGGGTGATCCCCCGGAAGCCGATCGATATCCTGGCCTATGAAGAATGTATCGAGGCTTGCATCTTTATAGGATTCAATTTTACTGCAGAGAAAAATATCGTAGATTCCACGAATCGGCTTTCTATTAGTTCCATCTTGTATGAACTCCTCACCAAATTCAGGTGTAGTGAACAATCCTTCGTACTTTCCGTCCCCATAGGAAATTTCTGTAAAGGGGTCTCCGATAAATAAACGAAATTCACTAGGGAGATTGGAAAAGCCATCCAGTGAGGCAAGTGTGAAAGCTAATTGAGCCAATCTCGGTGTTACAGGGTTTGCCGTTTCATTGCTGACGATCCAGATGGGCCGATCAAACAAAGATCGAAAATCAATGTTCTGCAGAATTCCCAAGGCAATGGCCGCTTGATAGGTCCCGATGGGTCCGTAGGGGTCGGCCGACTCCACAGACAACCTCGAAACCAAGGTGAGAATTCGATTATCCATGAATTTGCTGTCTGAAAGAGCTTGCTCAAAAACTTGATCATAATCAAGCCCCTCTAGGTCAGCAATTGTTGGAAGCCCAGTCAGCCTCTGGTACATTAACTCGTTAGAAATCTGAGCTCGAGCAACCAATGTAAGACTCATCAACATTATTACTGCAAATATCTGTTTCATAAAGTTCACGACTCACCTCTTATTGTGGCACGCGGTAAAGTCTTGAGTTAATAAAATTTCCGCCGTTAAGACTCCCGCCGATCAATCGAAAGAGAAGGTCAGCTACGAGACCGGCAGTGGCATTAGCATAGGGGTCAAGGCTGGAATCGAAGAGACTGAGATGCCAGTTATTGGCGACAAGTTCGATACAAGTCGTCTGAAAGTACTGCCCACTTCCATAATCATAGGCCTCGCAAGACTCAATGAGGCGAGCTGTCGTGGTAAAACTCAATCTCGCATCAAGAGAACCAAATAAACCATCAAAGCCAAAGGAATAAAACAAATCGACAACAATCTTTTTTCCGTCATCTTCAACAGAAATGGTATCGACGTTGAGATTTTTCACAATATCTAAGCCCGGACTGCGCTGGAGCAAAAGCTCCATGTATTTTTCAGCAAATGGCTGAGGCTCAGTGGCTGTCGAACTGAAACGATAACGAATTTTTTCTCTATTATCTACTACACCAATAATATTTCGAGACGTCCGAATAGTGTATTCAGAAATTCCATTACTCTCCAAATTTTGATAAAACGAAGCAGTAAAATTTCCCGAAAAACGAGGATCGAGTTCTATGAAATCTCCATTTGAGGAGTTAATTGGAACTAGTTCCTGGGACTCCTGAGCAAGAGAGTTAATAGAAATAAAAAATAAACACCATATCCCAACCCACCTCAACATTGCAGAGACCAACATCGGGTCCTCCTTTATAGTTTAAGTGGGTAACCTGGCGCGATAATAGCCGGTGCTTCGATTTTAAATAAGCCCTTCGCAACTAAAACCGCGACAAAAATGAAAAAGCCCAACTCCTTGAGCTGGGCTTAATTTCGCTTTCTATTTAAATATGAAATTATATGGAATTATCTAGATACCAACGAATGGCATCGGCTTTTTCCGAAGCCGTTAAGCCGTCATCAAGATCGAGTTCGGCTTCGAGAAATTTCATGGCTGGTATACCCGTACGAATCGCAGTTTCAATTTGAGCTGCACTGGATCCAGTCTTGTGACCATGACAGGAAGTACAGTTAAATTGATCATTATAGATTCGATCGGCATCGATGGCTTTAAAGCTCAATCGCCCATCTGCAGAATTAAGATTGTCGACTATGTAGTCCTCAGCCGTTATTAACTCCTGGGTAATTTCGCAATCATAAGATTGCCCCGTCAACAATGGGAATGGAGCATTGGTACAATTAAGGCCATTGGCCGCGAACGGTTGGTGTTCAACAGAGTCTTCATTGATAATCTTGAGAGTTTGACCCACATAGACGACTCCACGAGCAGGGTCTCCTGAGGACTGCAGCCATCCATTAGTTCCCCAAGTTCCGCCGCCAGTACCATTTAGAACTCGGTATATTCGCACGGGTCCTTGGTCGCCGTTGCCGCCAGGGTTTGTATCGATAAAACCTAGATTGATTGTCGAAATGTATTCGCTGCCATTGTCAAAAAGAGCTGTAATTTCCAATCCGAGCTGACCCCAGGTTGTACAGACAATCTGAGCTTGATCTTTCACTCCATCGTCTTCAAAAACCTGAATATCACAGTTAGCTCCTCTAAATAGAAGGTCCCACGAAACAATGGCTCCATCCAAAAGACTACGGTCAATTCTAATATTATAGGTTCTACCCGTTTCGAGTAAATTGACGTTAGTTATGTTTGACCAGTCTGCAGCGTAAATCTCAGCCTTAAGCTGATTGGTACTAGCACCTGAATTACTGTCGCCTTTTTTGCCCTCAAAAAGCTCATCAATTTCGGCACACCCGGTTGCAAAAACGGCGATCAAGAGAATTCCAAGTAACTTCTTCATTGGGACCTCCTAGTTCGCCACAAGCGCAGCGAATGCTAGCTGCAGCTCGGTTGAGGGTGAAACGGCAGACTCTAGAATTATACTATCTAAAGAGAGAGTCCCTTCATTACTAGACTCAGACGTCCATGCAGGAATTTCCATATTGACCCCACGATAAAGAGTCGCGATATCAACTTTAGATCCATTAATATAAACTGTGACGTCCCTGACAATAATTCCGTTGGGGCCCGTGCGAATTCTTGGATTTGAAATAACGTAATAGCCACCGGCGTCTGCACGAATATCTAAGAAGAGAAATGCTCCACTCATTCCACTCACTGAAGGCGAAAGCTCATCAGATAGGTTCCAGACAAGAGTTTCTTCATCGCCAAGATCGAGATTTAGGATTTTTGCTTCTGTTTGAGTACCAGCAACGATTCCAGAAGTACAGCCTGATAAGGTTGCATCATAGTTGTCATGGGCGAGGGTGGCCTCGCTTTCGATGGCACTTCCCGTAACACCAGGCGCATGGCTATCGGAAATAGCGTTATTATAAACTTTCTCAATTCCCGAGTTACCCATTGACGAAAACTCGCCCCATGCAAGGCTCACGCTGGACTCTGCGAATTTAGTTTTACCAGAACCACCATTAGTATGACAACCAGCACAGTTTTTTACTAAGAATGGATGTACATCCTGAGCAAATGAATCATTGAGTGCGCTCACACATGCAGCCGTCAACTGCGAGCTTCCGACGGCACCATCAGTATGGTGCTTCGAACAGCCTGTTATGGCTACAGCACTCAAAACCATAAGTGATGTTATATAAAAGCCAAAATTTCTCACGTCTACCCCAACCCTATACCTAAAACTTAACGATATAATCCAAATCATCTTGCGACAGAGCAAATGAATCCAAAACTTCATCTGCTAGTACTTGCCAATCAGCATCGCCAGAAAATTTTAAATATCTATAAAAGAATGCGAATGTTGCTAGCTCTGGAGCACCCACTGGAGTCGCATCCACAGCCGCCTGACCATCACGGTTTCTACCTGAACCAAACTCACCCAACTGCGTGTCTATAGCGCTCAAGTCCTGAGTTGGGTGATACATAAAAATCAAAGCACTTCCGCCAGAACCTCTATCACTGGACCAATCGTCTCCATAGTTGGTACCACTTGTTCCAACAGCTCCATCAGAAGTAATGAAAACGACGAGTGGTTGTCCTAGGACAGAAGCCGTTCTTAATGCTCCACCGACAATCTGACCAGCCGCTCGATCTCGAGGATCTGTAACATTTGTTCGATCATTATTGTGGTAATCAAATCCGCCTAGATCGATTCCCGCTGTCGCCGTCCAACCGCGAACGGCAGAGTTAGCAATAGCAGCATAGGAATGAACGAGGTTATCATTAGTAATGAAATTCACATTGGGACGAGCGGCTCGAACGTCGGCCCAAATCGTATTCAACTCCGGAAATGCAGCATCGGTATATGGATCCACCGCAGGTGCAGGAGCTGTTTTTTGACAATAATTCTTGCCCGTGGCATCTCTAAAAAGTCTTTTAAACATTTCAAAAGTACCAGTGCCAGTGGAACTGACAGTTTCACTTTGTGACGGAGATAGACTCGATAGAGTCCTGGCAATCGCTGTCTTTTCAGTGTCGCTAAGGACTACGTTTTTACTCGATGGAGTCTCTGCTGCAGAATTACCCATGGCTCTATAGAGATCATCAATTCGATTCACGACAAGTGGAGCTGCCGGAATTTCTCGTCCAGCAATATCCTGTCTAACTCCAGCTAAAGTAGATGTATTTCGCGTTGATAAATGGGGATAGACTTGGTGTTTTATAGATCGGATTGATGCCGCTTTTTGAATGAGACCCTGTGGACCAAACTTATTGTTTGTTCCAGTGTCATCCATGCTCGCAACCACCATGGCTGTCGCTGAAGTCTGGGCTAAAACGGCAGCACCCGCTA
This sequence comes from Bdellovibrionia bacterium, assembly GCA_030424665.1. GTDB lineage: Bacteria > Bdellovibrionota > Bdellovibrionia > Bdellovibrionales > JAGQZY01 > JAUHWN01. The sequence goes on from JAUHWN010000126.1 coordinate 12,119, forward strand.
TCTCTCGGATCCCGCGAAAAAACTGACCACCCGTTGTTTCATCAGCCGCATTTCTTACCACGGGAAACGGATTAGCAAACATAGTCTGATCGACAGTACCGCCACCAGCAAAATCACTTGGCACTCCATTACCGAGTCCCAGACGTGAATAGCTATTTAAAAATTCAAGATTAGATTCTTCATTTCTCTGACTCAAAGGCAAATTAGGGTCAATTGTTCTACGAGCATAGAAATTACCAGTGAGACCCGCTCCACCGGAGAGGTTGACTTGCAAAAACCCAGGCCACTGAAGAGTTCCTGTGAGAATATCGGCACAGTTGATCGTACTTTGCGCGACACCATTTTTAGCCAAAAAGGTCAGCAAAGAAGGTGCAACCACCGTCGCAGACGCTGCGAGCATTCCCGTTTTTAAGAAGTCTCTGCGCGAACGAGGACGATCGTGATCAGCATGAAAAAACATCTGTTTTTCTTCAGCAATCTTTCTTAGATCGCTTTCTTTGATATCCGAAAATTTGATAAGTTCTTTTTTCTTAATAGCCATTTCCCCAACCCCTCTTACTGTCTTACCGAATCAAATGATGAAGCAATTGTAGTACAAGCAATGATTGCGGCTCGATATCCTTTGTTGGCAGCGCCAGCATCTAAGGTCGTTTGAATTAGTGCCATAATCTCAGTTTCTTCGGTTGTCGAGATAT
>JAUHWN010000127.1 GCA_030424665.1 Bdellovibrionia bacterium
GTCCAACTTTTGAATTCCCACTCAAAACCAACTTTGGCAGAGTATCCTGTGTCCACTCCAGAAGGAGCTTTCGTGTTTACCAAGTAAGATCCGCCAAACTCGATCTCGAATGATTTAGTTAAATCGATTTCAAGTTCTGAGCTTGCCTGCCAACCTTCGAATCGATAAGCGAATTCAGCCACTTCAGAGCCAACACCCAAAATAGTGTTACCGTTGAGTGCGCCGCTTGAAGCCAGGTTTCTTGGAAGATCGTTAAATGAGAAGTAACTGGCGCCGATTCCGAACTCTACAGAGTCCGACTCAAGATCAAGTTCTGCTCCATTAACAAATAAGAGCGGAGTTTTTCTTTCAGATCCAGGTGCTTTTTCGCTACCGCCGGCCGTCGGAATAGTTTGAGATGTCCGAATTGTAAAGCCAATGCCTTTCTTCTCAGCATCGCCCATCTTGATCAATTGTTCAGAACCAAGAAAACCAGTAGTTCTAAAAAGAGATGGCTTTGTTGAGAAATTGATTGGTAGGACTCCACCGCGAATTTCTAACCAATCGGTCGGCTCGGCAGTCAATGATGCTTTATAAAGTACAGCACCTGACCCGGGATCTCCATCGCCAACGTAGAGTGAAGATGAATTACCATTTACGTAATAAAGCAAAAGGTCGAGATCAGCTTTAAAAATTGATCCGAACTTTCGGTCTCCAACTATATTAAAGCTGGCACCAGAGTTATTACTTTTCAGGAAATCATCTCTGAGAACTGAACCATCAACCGAAGCTGCGATTGATAGTGATGACTTAGATTCTTTTTCCATAGTTGCAGAAGTTTGACCTTCGGCAGCTGTTGAACCTGAGTCGCTTACATTAGTTGAGCTTGTTTGCGCCATGGCAGTAAAGGATCCCCCCCCTAAAGCCATTGCGAACGCCAAGCTAGCCACAATATTGCGGCCCCACCCTGTGGTGGCTGCGAACCTTCGTGTCTTCATTTTTCCCCCATTTGGAGTAACGTCTTAAACCCCCCGGTAACCCTAGTCGAAGCCCCCCTTTTAAGGACTTTAACCTTTTTTCATGGAAGGCACTTTGCAGTACCTTTTTGAACCCCTGAACAAAGCATCTATAAATCCATACAACTTTTAGATACTTATTCCCTCGGATTCGCCAAGCCATTTTGGACCGGGAACCAAAATGGAACCACTATGTACCCAAAGTTGATCCAGTGTGCAAAGTTCTTTTTTGACACTTTAAATTATTCTTTGTCGATTCGATGAGTCATTGAAAGAATTATAGGAATTTCTTTCAATTCGAAAAGGCTTCGTTGGACTAATAATAAGAAATGCTAATTGAATGTGTAAAAAGGAAAATCAAGATTTACGGTTTAAGTGAAGGCTCTAGAGTTTTTCTGATAGAAAGATATCATATAGAAGGCGCGTTAAAAAACCCTGCTCTAAATACTGAGCAGGGTTATTAAGATTTAGGATTAAACGATTGATTATCTTAAGCTGCGGGATCTTTTCCGAGCCTGATAATCTCATCGATTTGCGCAGAACTAAATGTTCCAGGAATCACGCTTTCAATCTGCCCGGTTTTACCAGCAAAGCTCATGTAGTTGGCAAATACGGCTGCGGCCATGATTGATGGGTTGTTTCCAGTAAAGTAGTTCGTGTTAACACTGGCGCCCTGGAAGCCACCAACTTGGTGTTGAGGCATCCCTGCAGGTCCAACATTTTCAACGGCTCCTCCTGGATGGTAAGCGAAGATAACTCCCATGGCCTGTGAACCACTGTCACCACGCCAGTTAGAGTTTCCGCTTGCCGGATCGTCAGAGTCCTGAGCATCTTGGGTACGTGTCGCACCATCTGAATTCACATAAATAAAAGTCGGTCTACCTCTTAGGGCCGCAGTTTCTAAAATTCGTCCAATAGAGCGACCGGCTGCAACGTCGAGGACGTTCGCTTGTCCTCTGTTACGACCTAAGTGATAGTCATATCCTCCTGAAGATAATGAAGCCGAAGCGGCCTGACCTGTAATGGCAGCATTCACCATGTTGGCGGCAAGAGCTCTTGTTCTAATATCATCATCGGGATTGTTATTATTTCGGTTATCGGTGTTTGCTTGGATGTTCCAAATGGCCTGGATTTGAGGATCGTCTTGGGCGTTAACATCAACACCGTTGGCAATTAGATCTGTATTCTGCTTGGCCGCACATTTTGCAAGTTTAGCTAAATTTGAGGCGGCAGGATCTCTTTGGATCGCCCGTAATCCTTGTTCACTATTTAAGTCTTGTACGAGTTTGAGGAGTTTTCCTGCTTGATCCGTTGACATTGTTCCCAATGCACCGGCAAGACTAATGGCGTTTTCCATGTCATCGACTCCGGTTACTCGAAGGGCATTCGGAGGAGTAATTATGGCTGGTTCGTGACGAGCTCCCGTTACTCGAGATTCAACTCCCATGTTAGGGAGAACAGCTCCTGAGAGACCACCGGCGAGAACCATTCCCGTCGCATCCATTTGATTATTTCGCGTATCATCGGTCGATCGACACGGAATTGAAACAATTCGTGTATTCGCTAGAACTGCTGCAGAGGCCGTCTCCTGTAAGCCAGAGAGCATCGGTGATTGATCCCACCAAAGAGCTCCGCCGACAACGACTTCGCCCGGGGTTCCACCCATGCCGAGAGTCGTATAACTGGCCAAGTTGGATCCAGCTATATCTTGTGGCTTAAGGTTGCCGGCAAACATAGCTCCACCACCTAGTGATAGGTTGATGAATGCGGGCATATCATTCGTAGCAGCACCACCGCTATCGCAGACATCGGCCTGGGCGTGGGCTTTATTCATTCCCATAAAAGTCGGAAGGAAGAGACTTCCACCGAAGGTAATTAAACCGGCGGATAAAAGTTCCCTACGAGTCGTCGGGTATTTATGCTGTTCACAATACCATTCAAGGAGTTGTTTTACGTTTGAACGGCGTCTTTTAAATTCTTGCTCACTGATCTTTTTTGCTTTTTTATTATCCATGTTTTCCCCCTTCCTTTCTTACATCTGGTTTGCGCTAAGTGATGCGAGTATGCCTGCGCAAAGGAAGGTAGCAGCTCGTCGCGTTTCTTGAGTGTTATTGCCTGAAAATGTATCGTCGTTGTTGTCAGCGGGATCACCAAAGAAGGCAGTGTTTATAATTTCACGTTCTTTACTGGAAGCATCTCTCCCCCAGCATGAACGAGCCATGTTGGCCGTTACGCTTGCAACCTGCAGAGCGTTGATATTTGCTGGACCTTGGCCAAAATCAATGGCACTGAAGATCTTTCTTTGGTCAGCACTTTGACCGGCTTCTTGTGCAACTAAATCATCGCAAACTTCACCGGCAAGTGATGTAATGGCCATCCACATTGGAGCACCGACTGACTCGGCCTCTCCTTCTAATGAGAAGGAGTTTTTAGAACCTTCGTAGAGATTTCTAGTCGCATTGTCGACATTGGTTAAGCCAGTACATGAAACCATTGATTTAAGTACTTGGTTTTGGTTGAGGACCGCAAAAGTTTCGACAGGTACGGCTTCGTAAGAAGAAAGACCTGTCGTATCGCAGCTTGCGTCTGTACAAAATACTTCGTCTGATCCTGATCCAAGCTTGTTCTGATTATCAAAGAATCCACAAGCGGTCAGGCCCATCATTGATATTAGTAGTAGTGTTAGTTTTAGTAATTTCATCGTTTTAATCTCCCGAGTCTTCCCTGATTACATTCCTAAGCATTCCGGACGAGCCGCAACACTAATGAATAAGTTTTTAAAGTCGTAATCCTGTTCGAATTTAGTCGTAAGCAATTCTTTTAAGGCGTCCTCATCAGAGTTAAAGCCACGCTTACAAACAGATTCGAAAGCCCGTTTGACCATACAAGAACTAAATCCTTTCGATTCTGAGATCATTTTTCCAAAATCACCCATTCCGACACCAGAAGTAGCAGATCTCCAACCAAAAAGCTTGTCGTGCTTGCGGGTTGTCGCCAGGTTAGTCCATTCATTACTAGCAACTATGTAACCCTCAGGAAACGTATCGGTTGCTCGCGTAAATTTAAAAGGGACACCTTGGCTATCTACTGCTATTTCGTCCTCATCAACAACATCGTTGTCGGGATCGTTTCTCAATTCGATATTGACTCCATTTTGTACACCAGCATACTTCAAGTATTCTGTGTCAAAATCGACCATGGCAAAAGCCGGTCGCATAGAGTCCATGCTTGCGTGACAACCTTTACAAGTTGCTTGGAAGCGATTGTTTGAACCTTCTGGGAATCGATCGACATCTCGACCAACGAATACATCGGCAACTGATGTATCGGCCCATTCGGTTATTTCCATACAAGCAAAAGATTTCATTGAATATTCAACGAGTCTTCTATTGGTTCCATCGATAGCATGTGCGGCCATAAATGATCTGGAAGTGATCACACCAGCTGGGTCTCTGTGGGGAATAGCTGATTGTGCATCGGCTCCTACAAGTTTTTGACCGTCAACTCTGACGAGAACGTCAACCAATTCTTGGTTTGAAGATTCGACAGCCTCGTAGTGGGCATTTGACTTTAAGAAATCATCCACTTCGTCCATCGGTAAGTTATTGATTTGTCCGCTGTCGCCGGCGTAGTAAAAATCGCCAGTCAGCATTTGTCGAGCATCGACACCATCTCTGGTGATACCGATAACTGTCGCTACAAAGTCCGTTAGTGGTGCACTAACCGTTAACTCTCGGTTAGACATTTTTGCGGCAAACTCTTTAACTGTAATACCGTAAAAATTTACATCAGCAGTTGGAATAGCGGCAGCGTTTTCGAATTGTCCCTGACTAATCAAAGAAGCCATTTGGCTGATCTTTGGATCGTCGAGTGAAATTCGAACGCCGGCAACTCGTCTATACATTGCTAAAGCGTGTTTTTCAGCATCTGTTTGAGCAGAAGCTGGGCTGAATCCTATCATGCTGAATATAGCAAGAAGGGATGCGAAGTATGCAAAACGTCTTGTTTGCTTCGTAATCCTAGTGGTGACCGTGACCATCGTTGTTCCCCCTAAATCTTAATTTAGTTCGTCCGTGTTAAATTGAGACATCAAAATCGTAAACCCACTTGTATCTAGAGCAAGACCTTTGCCAAGTGTAATGCTTGTAATATTGAGCTAGAGATTAGGCAGATGTCTAAGGGACAAATTGTTGTGTAGTTTATTGACAGGGTTTCTCGCAATGAGACTTGATGTAATGTTGAAGTTCAGCCTCAGATTAGCTTCAAAAAGAACCCATAGAGTGCTGGTTTTATTGTGAAAACATCGAAGCAAGAGCATATGTTTTAAGGATTTTGCCTAACTTTATTTCACTTTTGAGAACGAAGGTTCATGTTGGATTTTGTCGTCTAATTTTTTTTCAGTGATTTGAATAGTTTCAAACTAAAACATATTGCGATGACTAAACTGGCTTAACAGATGTTTATACTCTAAACACTTTTATTGGCTTTTACATATTAAATTGAGATCTTTTACGTAAGTATCTGAAATTACCAAGTTCGCATACGACCACTCTGGCACCTGGGTTGCTTTTATCTATATATAAGATGAGGAGAATTTGTTGGTGGAATTCCTGCAAATCTCTTGGGCTTAACTGGGTAATAGGCTTCGGTTTTTGTTGTTACATGCCGATACAATGCCACGGGGTACTGTTGGTGATAAGATTTAAGACTTTCATATTGATCATGTTAGTAGCATTCCTGAGTTCAGGTTGTGGTGTGTTTAAGACTGACACAAGCCTGAAGTCCTCTCAAGCGCAAAAGCAACAGCACCAGGACCCCTTCGCTGATTACAAAGTACAGATCGATCTGAATCAAGTGTCTCAAAATAATCCACGATTCAAAGAAGTGAATTCAGGCTTAGGTGCTATCAGTTCAGCTCAACTCACCAATCTCGGGAGAGTGGGATTAGCGAGTGTTCAATCGGCAGCGCAAAAATCTGTTGTTATACCAAAAGGTACTCACCTCTTCGTTCTCGGCGAAAATAATTGTCATAACAAAAACGTAGAAAAAGCGGATCTGGATATTCTTGCTCAAGCTCAACGTGGCAAAAGCATAAAAAAACGACTGAGCTATCAGGCCCACCAGCTTATTCTTGAAAATGATCTCAATTTAAGTCAAATAGCTGAATCAGCGCTGAAGAACGATTGTATTATAGGAGTTGGTTACGACTCTAAAATTTCTATTGGATCGATGCACGACTCCGACTCTCATAGCGGAAGTATTTCGCAAGCATCATATAATGATCCCCTACTCGATTCGCGAAGTTCAAAATACCATGATGGTTTTGCTAAGACAGAGCCTGGTGTAGACAAATTTCATGAAAATGGCGGCGAGTTTAGAATTACATCCAGTGTGAAAGTAGCGGTACTCGATACGGGGATTCATCTAAATCACGAAGACTTAACCGGTCAATTTTTACGCAGCCAAGGAAATATCGTTCAAAGCAATAATTCAAACTCTGGACAAGCAGGTTCGGGGCAAGATGATCATGGGCATGGAACCCATATCGCTGGAATTATTGGCGCAAAGATTGATAACAACGTCGGAACCTATGGAGTTATGCCTAAAGATATCGAAATGATTCCTGTTAAAGTTCTCAACTCTAGCGGCAATGGATTTGCTAGTGGACTTATAGATGGCATTAATTTCGCTATTGCCGAAAGTGCCGACATTATCAACTTGAGTTTGGCAGGAGCGGGATTAAACTCTGGAATAGAAAGAGCCATTCAAGATGCAATAGCTGCAGGAGTCGTTGTTGTAGCGGCGGCTGGAAATCAAGGCGACGACCTCACTACCAATGACTACACTCCAGCGAGTTATGGTCACCTCTATGATGGAATGATTACCGTAGGTTCGGCCGATGCTCAAACGAGTAGGAAATCAAGTTTTTCAAACTTTTCGAGCTCACGGGTAGAATTATTTGCTCCCGGGAGTAACGAAATTTGCAATACCTGGATTGATGTCACCGATGTAGAGAACGATGACTATACCTGTATGCAAGGAACCTCTCAGGCTGCTGCCTATGTTTCGGGAGCAGCGGCGACGATCATAGGTTCTTTAAAATCTCGTGGCATTAGTTATACCGTTTCTGATATCGAGGGAATTTTAAGGGGAACTTCGAGTCAAGTCAGCGAATTGACTGCATACTCAGTCGATGGAAACGCGGTTTCTATGCAGAATATCGGTGACATGGTGGGCACGAGTTCATTTAATATTCAAGACTTTGCCATGGGAGCGACGGCTACACCGACACCGACTCCGACCGCTACCCCGACACCTACACCAACTCCGACCGCTACCCCGACACCTACACCAACTCCGACCGCTACTCCTACGCCAACTCCGACGCCGACAGCGACACCTACACCAACTCCAACCGCGACTCCGACACCGACTCCGACGGCTACTCCTACGCCGACTCCAACTCCGACGCCACCATCGGTCGACCTCGGAGCCAATCCTCGGCAGGATCAAACAGTACCGGTTGGAGCTAATGTTAATTTCAGCGTTACTGCGACTGGGTCAGGTCTCACTTACCAGTGGAAAAAGGATGGAACAGATTTAACGGGTCAAAACTCAAGCAGTTTAAGTCTTAATAATGTAGCGAAGACTGATAGTGGTACCTATTCAGTGACAGTTGCCAATGCTGGCGGTGCAGTCAGTTATACGGCTGGTGACCTACAAGTTTTTACGACACCGACAATTAACAATATAACAGTGAACATTAGTCCGTCCGGAGACGGTAAGACATACGCCCAGGCCGGCGACCCATTAACTATCAATGTAAACGCGAGTGGTGACTTAACTCTCACCTATGAATATTCCGTGGCTGGACGAGTTTTCTCAGGTCAGACCGACTCGAGTTTCAGTCACACCATTACAGGGGCAGATGCTGGTTCATACCGAGTTGTGGTTAGAAATGCCGTCGGTTCGGCCCAACAGAATAACGTTCTTGATCTGGTTGTCGAAGCGCCAATTAGTGTTCCGGCGGCAATGAATCCTCGTCAAGACGAAACTCTTGCGGTTGGCTCAAATACCAGTTACACCGTAGTAGCTACAGGCGATAATCTAACCTATCAGTGGAAAAAAGACGGTGTAAATATCGCGGGCCAAAATAGTCCGACCTTCAACCTGACTAATGTACAAAAAAGTGATTCTGCCACCTACTCGGTGACCGTATCGAGTAACACAGACTCTGTCGATCATACGGCAGGAACACTTACGGTTCTTGATCCCCCGTCTATCGATAGTATTTCAGTTAATCTAACAGCATCTGGAGATGGAAAAACCTATGCCAGTCCGGGGAATACTCTGGATATTCAAGTGACTGCTAGTGGTGACCCGACTCTAACCTATGCGTGGTTTAGAGACGGAAATCCCATAGCAGGACAAACAACAAGTCGCTTTATGAAGTCGCTGGTTGGTACTGATTCGGGAGTCTACAGAGTCGTTGTTAGCAATGCTGTCGGCTCCGCCATGCAAGACAATATCCTTGACCTCGAAGTCGAATCTCCGATTAGCGTCCCAGCTGCTATGAATCCAAGAAATGATCAAACTGTACCTGTTGGCGACGATGTTAGTTTTGCAGTTGTCGCGACCGGATCCAATCTCATGTACCAGTGGAGAAAAGACGGTGTGAATATCGGAGGTGCAACCAACAGCACCCTCAATCTGACTAATGTACAAAAAAGTACTTCGGGTGATTATAGCGTCGTAGTATCAAATAACACAGGGAGCGTGACCCACGTTGCCGGGACACTCACTGTTCTCGACCCACCTTCTATTACTAATATTACTTTAAATATCCCTGTCGATGGATCTAATAATGCCAGCGTCAATGTCGGTACACGAGTAACGATTACTGCAACGGTCACGGGTGATGGCCCTTTTACTTACGAATGGTCCGTCGATGGAACTATCGATACTGGGCAAACCACAAATGTATTCTCAAAAGATGTTCAAATGAGTGATTCTGGAACCTACCAATTAAAAGTTTCGAATCTCGTGGGAGATGATACTAGAAACGACTTTTTGAACCTTCAGGTCGTAGCACCAACCATGATTATGACTCAACCTATGGCCGACCAGAAAATACTTGAAGGAGATCCGGTGAGTCTTAGTGTTGTTGCAAGTGGTGGTGGACTCACCTATCAATGGTTTAAAGATGGAACCGCCATTACGGGGGCCAATGCGAACACCTATACGATCACGAGCACGACACTCGCAGATACGGCTTCTTACACGGTGGTTGTTACAAACGCAGCCTCTGACTCTATAACTAGTGACCCTGGTATGGTTGAGATATTTGCCGCGGCCCTATTTACAGCTCAACCTCAGCCAACTGTAGATATAGTTGAAGAAGATAGTGTGACTCTTTCGGCGACCGGAACCGGTACGCAGATATCTTATCAATGGTTTAAAGATGGTACTGCTTTAGCTGGAGAAACTAATGCTTCGCTGACCTTAAACAATATTGATCGAATGCAAAGTGGTAGTTACATGGTTAGGGTTTCAAACGTAGTCAGTGCTTCGGACAGTACTCCGAGTGTTGTTAACGTACTTTTTGCTCCTGAAATGATGTTAGCGCCAAGTTCTAAAACAGTTTCGATTAATGAGTCGACTCAATTTGAAACCAGTGTGCAAGCCAATCCAAATCCAACCTACAAATGGTATAAAGTTCATAAAAATCAGCGCTATGAAATTATTGGAGTCGATAGTCCGACTCTTGATATTCCTCGAGTGAGCTGGCGCGATCGTGGTCAATATATTTTAGTGATATCAAATAGTGTAGATACGATCGAGGCGACACCGGTAACTCTCGAAATTAATGCCGTTGATCGCGGTGACACCTCAGCCGTTCTTAAAAATGGCGAACAGGTATTTATCGATCGCCCAGGTGGAATTAGAGAAATATATATGAATCAGCTCAATCCAATTGATGATGCTGGCGCACCCGCATTGCGGAATCCTGCAAATTTTAATGGGGAGTTCAGCGATGAAAATTAGTAATCGATTGCCTTTTTTATTTGCTGTAACTCTGGTCTCTATGACCTTGTTCTTCCAGAACTGCGGAAGTCAATTCGCCGTAGATGACGATCTCAACGACTTGTTTTCAACGGCCGGTGTGATTGATGAGAACTGTCTTGAAAATAACGACTATGACGCTTGTATCTTCTATAAAAGTCCGATCGTTCACAAAAGAGAGGCACTAAGCCCAGGGGAACGTTGGGAGTCAGAAATCGAGAAATGGCAGTTTTACGGAGTCAAGTTAAAGCCATCATTGGCTTCAGGATATCTTACCGATGGTAATATCGAAGTATTGTCTGAGAAGAGAATTGCCGCTGAAGGAGTGGGTTCCTATAGAGTTAAGTACTCACAGAAAGACGCCCCTGCCCTTTCAGAGGCCATGTCCTATTACTGGGGCACGAGAATGTTACAAATGTTTCACGAGTCGGCTGGGTATACTTACCTTGATAAGAAAAACTTGCGAATTGTTACTGACTCTAAAATCTCTGGTTTTTCTGCCGACAGCAATGCGATTTTTTTAGGAGAACTCGAACCCACGACGGGACTTAATATTGCCTATGATGCCAGTATGCTTATACATTATATGGCTGAAGCCAATATCTTTTACGCAACTGATGGCGCTCACCTAGATTTGAGTACCGATAGCAAACATGTGGATTGTGGAATTACCGGCTACGAAGTTTACAAAAATGATTGCTGTGCCGATCGCTTTGGTTGCTCTAAAGCTGTGACGGCAGGGCTTTCAGACTATATGGTCGCAGCTGTTTTTCCCAAGTTCCCTGCCGTGGCTGAGTCTTTAGGAAATAATACCCAAGGTATGGATTTTTGCGGAATCACCCGAAATGCGAGCACCAATCGCTCGCTTCTGGCGGGTCAAGCCTATGCCGCATGCTCTGAAGCAGGACGACCGGGGCAAGTTTTTGCCATGGGTAGCTTCTTTGCTTCCGTTTGGTTGAATGTACGAGAGAAAGTCTATTCTGCTGACCTTGCCCGTGGTGTGAGAGATTTAGATCGTCTCTACATGGTTTTACTTCCAGAGTTGGAATCATCCGATGATTTTCTAACTGTACTGGATAAGATTGAAGTTCTCGATCAAGAGATCAGTCAAGGTTGGCTCTACGAACATTTCGTTGTTGAGTACCAATCTCGAGAACTTCTCTAGTAGAATCCCGCTTTATAATCGCCACTACAGCCTGGATCTTCAATTTTGTGAAGAGCCAATCCATATTTATTAGCACATAGTGGGTGACCATTCGGTGGGCAAAACAATCGAACGTGCATGTGATCTCTATGCCCCGACCAAGGCCATACTCTCGAAAGAACCGCGATGGTTTCTGGGTCGTCCAAACGATCGTTTTCTTCAGCCCATTCACACATAGCCTTTTTTAATTCGATATTAACGAAAATCCACTGGACAATACCTGATCCAGTAAAATTTCGCATGAGCTCGTAGTTTCTCTGAATATTTCTTTTGAAAAGGGCACTCGCTTTACCTTCACTATCTGTCATTCTTTGAAAAGGGGTTTCGGATCCGGCAAAAGAAATATCGACATCGAGACCTGACTGATGAGTGTTGTGGGGAGTATTGGGCATTCTACCTCCTCCGCTTTGAGAAAGATTTCCAACAACAACTTGGTCATCGGGAAAGACGGCATTGTATCGAGCAAATCCTTCGCGCAAAACTCGAACCAATACTCCAGTGCCGTGGTGCTTGTTGTTGTTAACTGTATAGTCCCTAATAAAGTAACCTAATCCTTCTTGGGGCATGGCCTCACTTTGGTCAATTGTTCCGCGGTCGTGTCTGCCTTTTGCAAAGCCTGGAACCCTAAACGAACTTGCCACATCAAAAGGAGCATTGTCAGTTAAAGTTTCCCAACTTCGGTACGAAGACAGGTTAATATAAGGCGCAAGAAGGTTTACAGTCTCATAAACCAGATCTGTGCCCAATTGAACCGGATCAAAAGACCCATCCTCGCGGGCGCGAACGATTTCAGCCATGTGTAAAGGTCGATCGAGGTTGGCTCCATTCGCCGTTGGATCCAGGTGATATCTGAGGTCAGGGCCGTCGCGAGTAACCACAGCAGCGTCGCCCTCCGTATCCCATTGTAGGGTTAGTCGCGGAGTTGGCGAGGGTTGTACTTCGGCACTTTCATCCACAACAGCTTCGTCGCCGACGACTCCAACTTGACTTTCATCATATTCAGCATCGGGATCTGACATTGATGTAATAACCTCATCGGGATCATTAGGTTCAAGAACCTCGACGGCCGGAGATTCTGCGACTTCGGCTTCCACAGGTAGTAGAGCCTCAGGATCTGTTTCTACAACGGCTTCTGGATGAACTCTGGGCCGCTCTGGGGTGGTCGTATCTATTCTTTCAGAGCTTTCAGGGTCAGTGGCCACTTCTTCACTTTCTTCTTCTGTTTCCCAGCATTTTATATTTAGCCCGAAGAGACCAATACAGGTCTGTCGATTTTCGACAAGGGGTTCTGGTTGATCTTCCGCTTCAGGATCTTCTTCAACTTCTGCCTCAGGAAGAGGTGGAAGTGTTTCTACTTCGACTTCTGCTGGTGGTGGCAAAGGCTCGGCTAGGCCTGTCGAATCGTCTCGCTCCCAGCAGTGCCAGTTAATCCATAAAGCTCGGAAGCAGCGTTCGTTACTTGGTGCAACGTCCTCTTCAACTGATTCTTCCGCGACAGGAGGTGGAGGTGGTCCCTGGTACTCCCTTTCGACAACG
>JAUHWN010000252.1 GCA_030424665.1 Bdellovibrionia bacterium
TCTCATCTCTCTAATAGAAAGAGGATTAGTTAGCTGTCCCATTGCGTTTTTCATACGAGCATCAAAAAGGTTCTTACGAACTTCTCTAATTTTTACTCTAATTTCTTTATCAGTTAGATTCTTAACCTCGGAAAACTTCATGCTTCATTCTCCCGAGCCACAAATTTAGTTTTGAACGGCATCTTATAACTAGCGAGTCTGAAAGCTTCTTTAGCTTGCTCTCTTGTGACTCCGTTTATTTCATAAATAACGGTACCTGGTTTAATAACGGCTGCCCAATATTCTGGAGAACCTTTACCTTTACCCATACGAACTTCAGCGGGCTTCTTAGTAATTGGCTTGTGTGGGAACACACGAATCCAAAGCTTACCACCACGCTTAACACTTCTTGAAACAGCGATACGACCGGCTTCGATCTGGCGAGCTGTCATCCAAGCACTTTCAGTAGCTTGAAGTGCAAAGTCACCAAAGCTAATGGAATTACCACGAGTGGCTTTACCCCATCTGCGACCTTTAAACTGTTTTCTCCATTTAACTCTCTTAGGACTTAACACGGTTTGCCTCCTCTACTTCACGAGCAGAAAGTACATCACCTTTGTAGATCCAAACTTTGATCCCGATGATTCCATAAGTTGTAAGAGCTTCAGCAGTACCGTAATCAATGTTCGCTCTCAAAGTATGAAGAGGAACTGATTTTTCATTGTACCACTCTGTACGAGCGATTTCCGCACCATCAAGACGACCAGAAACCTGAACCTTGATACCGCGAACACCGCTGCGAATCGCAGAAGCCATGGCCTTCTTAAGAACTCGTCTCCATGAAATACGCTTTTCAAGTTGAAGAGCAATATTTTGAGCAACGAGAGAAGCATCCATATCTGGCTTGCGAACCTCTTGAATGTTCACAAATACTTCACTATCAGTGCGCGCCTGAAGATCAGCTTTAAGACCGTCAATACCGGCCCCTTTTTTACCAATCACTACACCAGGACGAGCAGTTGAGATAATAACTTTGAGCTTTTTTGCAGCTCTTTCCATTTCGATTTTGGCGACACCAGCGTGCTTTAACTTCTTTTTGAGGTACTTGCGAAGTTCGAAATCCTCGTGAAGTTGATCAGCATAGAGCTCCTTGTTGGCATACCAACGAGAGTCCCAAGTTCTAATAACACCAACTCTTAATCCTACGGGGTTTACCTTTTGTCCCACAACTTACCTCTCATCCAATATTAGGTTGATGTGACTCGTCTTCTTCTTTAAAGGCTGAGCGCGACCTTGTGCAGCCGGCTTATAGCGCTTTAGAAACGGCCCCTTATCTACGGAGATATGCTTCACATAAAGGTTGTCGAGATCGATAACCTTTTTGTGCTCAGCATTAGCTACTGCAGAGTTCAATAAATTTAAAATCATAGTCGCAGACTTTTTCGGCATATAGGTGAGGATTCGAATTGCTTCGTTAACATCCTTACCGCGAACCGTATCAGCGACCAATCTTGCTTTTTGTGTGCCGACGCGGGCATATCGAAGTTTTGCTTTTACTTCCATTTCAATACCCTACCTTACTTTTTCTTCTTATCCGCATGACCAGTGAATGTGCGAGTTAACGCGAATTCACCGAGCTTGTGCCCAATCATGTTTTCAGAAATGAAAACAGGCATAAACTTTTTTCCGTTATGAACTGCGAACGTAAGCCCAATCATTTCTGGAAGAATAGTAGAACGACGAGACCAAGTTTTAATAACTTTCTTGTCGCCAGTTTCCTGAGCTTTCATCACTTTGTCCATTAAGTGGTGGTCAATAAAAGGACCTTTTCTCAACGATCTTGCCACAACTTACTCCTATTTCTTTCCAGAACGACGCTTAATAATGAACTTATTCGTCGCCTTATTCTTTCTCGTTTTATGACCCTTACACGGCTTGCCCCAAGGAGTAACAGGATGATTCCCTTTACCAACTCCTTCACCACCACCAAGTGGGTGATCAATTGGGTTCATCGCCATACCACGAACCGAAGGTCTTTTGCCTCTCCAACGGTTACGTCCGGCCTTACCAATTTTAATGTTTTCGTTTTCAGTATTTCCAACTTGGCCGATTGTTGCGCGACACTCACTAAGGATTTGTCTCACTTCACCTGAAGGAAGTTTCACCTGAGCGTATTTGCCGACACGACCAACTAGAGTACATGAAGATCCAGCTGCCTTAGATATTTGACCACCTTTACCGGGTCTCATTTCTACATTGTGAATCACAGTACCAACTGGAATCGCCGCTAAACGAAGGCTGTTACCCGGTTTGATATCCGCTTTATCGGAAGATAGAACCTCAGCATCAACCTTGAGACCAACGGGAGCGATGATGTATCTCTTCTCACCATCTGCATAGTGAAGAAGAGCAATACGACATGAGCGGTTAGGATCATACTCGATCGCTGCTACCTTAGCTGGTACTTCTAATTTATCTCTCAAGAAATCAATGACACGGTAACGTCTTTTGTGCCCACCACCCTTATGACGGATAGTAATCTGACCGTGGTTGTTTCT
>JAUHWN010000128.1 GCA_030424665.1 Bdellovibrionia bacterium
AGTTGATGTCGTCGAAATCGAATCAACATCTAAAGGCTTTTCGATATCAGGTTTTAAAGAGTTTAAGCTCAGTCAGTCACCAGGGGCCGACCATGAAATTGAAATCATTGAAATTCTTCGAGAAATCGCAAAGGTTTACGACCCACAAACAACTCGCTTTGTCTTTGGAGTCCACCAAGACTTTGTCAGTTTGAAGCACAAGTACTTTCCTTTTAAAGAGAGAATTAAAATTCTTAAATCTCTCCCTTTTGAACTCGAAGACGAAATTCCGCTAAATACCGACGATGTGATATTTGATGCTCGAATTCTCTCCTATCGTGGTAACTTTTCAGAAGTCTTAGCGGTTGCGTGTCCGAAAGAAGAAGTCGAACGCATCCTCAATTTAGCTCTCGACTCGGGCGTCGAGCCTGACATTATCAGTGTAGAAAGCCTTGCCTTTGCAAATATTTTTGAAGAGTGGTATTTACCTCCACCAAACCTTCCTCCCCTTGAGCGTTTAGAAATGGACGAGGACGAGGATGAACTCGACGACGAAGAGCAAGTCAAAGAGCCCCCTGAGCCGACCAATTTAGTTCTTCACATCGGTCACCAAAGAACTCTTATCTGCGTCCTCAAGGACAAGCAATTAATTCACGCCCGAACGATCCTGTGGGGTGGTCGCGATGTCGCAGAAAAACTCTCTGCGAACTATAATGTTTCCGTGGCTGAAGCCATTGACATGCTTCCGACAAAGTCATTCCTTTTAATGACCTCCGTCGGAGCAACTCAACAGCAAATCCAGCTCAGTCAGGTCATTGCCGACTCGGTTAATGAGTTATCAAAAGAAGTAAAACGCATGGTCGTCGACCTCGAGACCAGCTATAATATCAAAGTTCAATTTGTCGATATTATGGGCGGAACAAGCCATGTTAAAAACTTGGGCCCCTATTTAACCCAACGCCTAGAACTTCCGGTGAATCACTTCAACCATTTTGATGTCTACAAAAACATCAAAATCCCAAGAACTCCAGAAATTGAGGCCAGCTCGCCCATTGCAATTGGCTTGGCGATTGAGGGGCTAAAAAAGGCAACCAATCCGGCAATTAATTTAAGAAAGAATGAGTTTGCAAAGAAGAACCGAAGCTTCGAAAAGACTTGGGCTCGATGGGGCTACGCTATTCAACTGTCCATTGCCCTCTTTTTCTTGTTTATCGCATTTGGTTTTATAAGGGGCTCCATAGCTAGCGATTTATCCTTTAAAGCAGAAGACAATCTTGAAGATGTGGCCCGAAAAGTCGCTAAACTCCCCAAAAACCGTGCTCGAGCTCGATTTATCAAGCGCCATATTAAAGAACAAGAATCAAAAATCAAAACGGCCCAGTCACTGGCAAAAGTTAAAGACCTCAACTCGGCGGTCTCTATTATGTCGCGAATTTCTCAAGTCCTCCCTCAACCCAGAAGAGGGTTCGGAAATAAAGCAACCCCACTCTATGAAATCAGAAAACTCAATGTCGATTACGACAGAGTCGAAATTGAGGGCGTTGCTCTCAGTGCTGGAGTGGACCAACAGATCTTACAAAGTCTAAAGAACGTTTCAAGCAACAAAAAGGTTACATCAAAACGAAGCCTGCTTAAGGTAAAGCCTGGAGAACGAAGTTTTGCTTATACCTTTAAAGTGAAGAGAGGACTTTAATGGCCTTTGATGATTTGCGAGAACAAATTAAAGAACAGTCCAGTCAGGTCCTGGGGCGAATTCAAGAATCCACGGCATTTCAGCAATTAAAAGAACGTTACGACACACTCTCTCCCAGCGTACAAAAAATTATAAAAACCGGTAGCATTGCACTCGTCATACTTCTCGGCATCTATATACCTTACTCTTTTTATTCGAGCTCTTACGAGATCGAAGAAACCTTTACCTACAACAGAGACATGACTCGAGACCTACTTGCTGCCGAAAGTGAAGCCAGTGCCATTGGCCAAGTTGGCCAAGCCATGGATGGAAACGCATTGAAATCGAGAGTTCAATCGGCGATTCGAGGAGCTCAACTTCAGCCGGAACAACTTAAGTCTATTCGCGATCTCGTTCCAGCCAATGCCCGAACTATTAAGGGAATTCCTCCCAATGTTCAACGCTCTGGAATAACTGTCGACCTCGCCAACCTCAACCTCAATCAGATGCTCGACGTTTCAGAAAAGCTTGAAACCATTGATGCTAATGTCAAAGTTTGGTCAATGGATGTTAAGGCCACAGAAAGTAATCCCTTGTATTATGATGTCCAATACCAATTGGTTTCATTCTACTTACCACAAAAAGCTGAAGAGAAAAAAGCCTCCCCAAGAGGTTCACGGAGAGTTCGCAAACCTCCGACCCGAAGAAAAGGGCGATAAAAATGGAAGATTCTGGAATCAAAAAGGCCCTGTGGTGGCTCAAACTGAATTGGGGTAAACTTTTTATTTTCACTCCTCTTTGCATCATCCTTTTTATTATCGTCCTCTTTCCCTACTCTGACCTTAAAGATCTTATAACAGGACAAATCGCTGCAGCTACCAACAACCAAGTTTTTGTTCAGTACGATGAAATGGGTTTTTCACTTGCGCAAGGCCCTGGAATAAAACTCAGAGACGTCAAAGTTGAGGCCATGGGACTTCCTAACATTAAACTCGACTCGGTCAGTGCGAGTCCCGATATTTTTTCACTCATCTCCGGTAAACCAGATGCAAAAATTAGTGCGACGGGTCTGTTCAAAGGAAACCTCGTGGGTTCATCTAAGAGCGAAACTAGGGGCAATGATCAAGTTTTTGCTATCGAATCGAGCGCTGACAACATTAACCTCAAGAACGTTCTCGATTTTGTGAAGGATGCTCAATTTGTATCTGCATCCCTTCTTCCTCCTTCTTTAGGAGGGCTCTTCTCCCATGATATCAATTTAGTCTATGATCCCACAGGTACCATTGCACCCGAGGGCGAGTTTCGAGCTACAATTAGCAAAATGGCAGTCGAAGCCTTCACCTTGGGCATTAAAAATGGCCCCATGAATATCGATTTTGATATTCCTGCACTGCAATTCAGTAACGTGAAATTACTCGCAAACATGAAAGAGGGTAATACCAAAATACAAGAGTTCAGACTGGGCGAAGGAAAAGACGGCCTAAAAATTAAAGTTACTGGCGATATTGCAACTCCTGTTGTTAAAAGAGGGGCCCGCTCGTCTCTTTCCACGGGTCGCTATGACCTAAATATCGATATGGAATTCGATTCCAAGGCCCTTGATAACCCAGATATCCAGTCTCTGTATAATTATGTGGATTTGGCCCTGAGTAGTTGTAAGCGACGGACTGCTAGCGGAGTGCGTTATAGTTTTGGCTTAGCCTCCACCTCTCTGACGCGACCTACCACACCCCGTTGTAAATAGCTCCTGCCGAGCATTCTCTAATTTTCTGTTGAAACTCAGCCCTCTAGTTTTTAGTCTAGGAGGGTAATGATAAAGCGCATTAGGAGATAGTAATGTCTGGAATTAATAAAGTCATGCTCATCGGCCGATTGGGTGCCGACCCTGAGATGAAAACCGTTTCGAATGGTAATAATGTCACTCGATTCAGCCTGGCAACGAGTGAGAGTTGGGTCGATCGCAATGGCGAAAAGCAAGAGCGTACTGAATGGCATCGAGTTGTCGTTTGGGGGCGAGTTGCAGAAATTTGCGCAAAGCACTTGGCAAAAGGCCGTCAGTGTTTTGTTGAAGGCCGCCTGCAAACTCGCAGTTGGGAAGATCAACAGGGACAGAAACGCTACACGACTGAAGTCGTAGCAAACAACGTTCAGTTCCTAGGAGCTCCCTCTGATCGTACATCAAGTCATTCGAATGCTTCGGGCGACCCGTTTGCTGAAAACGATTTTGGTCCTGAACCTTCATTTGATAGTTCAGAAGAAATTCCTTTCTAACTAATTGAAAAAATTCTGATCTTATAAAACTCCAACCCATGTGTTGGAGTTTTTTTATGCTCCTGGTCCGTGGACACCCATGACAATCGTGCTAAAATTACAGCATGAAACGACTGATGTTACTCATCACCCTTCTCAGCTTTTCTACTTCTTGTTCGATCTACAAAACAGAAGCTAAGAAGTTTTTCGAAGAAAATGGGGTCGCCTACTTCTTAGGTGAATTTGATGCCACGTCTCTTGAGAAGGTCTCTCAATCCCACTGTACGACTCTCCAAAAGTATGAACTTATCTATGCGTTTCACTTAACCCCTGGGAAAGCCTGTCTCTGGGAAAACGTAAGCAAGAATCAACTCTTGTGCATGTACGAAACCACTCTGCAAAAGTCAGATGTTCTCTCCTTCGTTAACTTAGACCTACCAAGAGAGTCTGATTTAGTTCAAATGCAGACCGACCTATACTTTTGGCAACAAAGTAAACGTATTTATAATTACCTGCTATTTGATCCGGTCAAGAGTAGTGAAACCTTTTGCATCTTCTCGTCGAACGTCCAGAGTTCCGAAGATCCCGATGCGTTCTCAAATCCAAAATTGATGGACCAAATTAAAGCCCTCTACTAAGAGTTTAACTTCTAAAAAACTAGTGGCCTCAAGTAGTTATCCCCATTAACATAATGAGAGGAGGCATCAATGGTCCGACATCTTACTCGATTTCTAATTGTATTAATTCTTCTCGCTTTCGTTGTTGATGCTGAGGCAGCCAAAGTTTTTAAACGCAAAGGCAAGTCTGTACTTATTGTTCTTAGTAAAAAAGAGGCCAAATCTATTTCTAAGGGTGATGTTCTCTATGTTGTTCGCGGAAAAAAACGAAGGGGATCTATCCTCATCAAAAAGATTAAAGGGCGCAAAGGAATAGGAAGACTCACTAAGGGTTCTGCCAAAAAAGGAGACCGTCTCGTCTCTGCAAGTAAAGCAGTCAAATCCGTTGCAAAAAATATTGATGCTGCTGCGGGCGATTCAGAAATCCAAGAGCCTTCTAAACTCGATCTCGGCGCACTTGTTGGTTACGGCCTCTCAAGCCAAACGATAGAAATTGAAGGTCAAGGAAGCCTGAAACAAACCGGGAGCGGGATTGGATTTAAAGCTTTCGGAGACTTCAAACTACTCAATAAGATAGGCGTTCGAGGCCAAGCGGGTTTAGAGAGTTTCAATGTTGAAGGTGAAATTGACGAAGGTGGATCTTCTTCAACCGTAACTACAGAAATCGGCTACTTTTCACTCGATGTTCTGATTCGCTATCGTATACTCGATGGTGGCTTTAAGGTTTGGGTTGCCGGTGGTTTAGGTATCCTCGTTCCCATGAGCCAGGCTTCAGACACTCTTGATGAGGGATCTATTTCTTCGACGAGTACTTTCATTGGACAAATGGGAGTCTCGGTAAAACTTGGCGAAAAGCTCTTTTTACCCATTCAAGCCGAATATGTTTACTTTCCTCCTAGTGAACAAGTCACGTCCTCTATGCTTGCGGTTAGAACGGGCTTGGGGTATCAATTTTAAACACTCCTATTAAACTTTAGTTAAGAAAACTATTTCAATATTGGCCCCTTCTCTAAGGGTCTAAATATAGGTGTAAATCCCCTCTCAATTAGTAGTCTGACAATTCACCTCTAGCGAGAACAAATCTTAATCATATATTCCAGGCAAAAAGTCCTACTTCATATTAGAATGTACAATGTAGAGAAGCGTAAATAATGTGTTATAGGAAGGGGCCTTTTTTAGGCGTGAATCAGATTGTATTAATTAACGATTCAAACGAGCTTTTGACTGACACGGTCATCAAGTCTCAAGGTTTGGGTAAAAACATTCAAATAAAAAGAGCTCGAGACTACGAAGAGTCCATGGCAGCGCTTCAGGATGAAAAGTCACTCATTCTGAGTTTTTATGTCACAAAAAATCCAAACGACTTCACTCATTTGAAACTATTGCAGAAAGCTCACGAGTTGCGCCCTTGCATGCCCCTATATATTCTCGAAAACTACGCCACGGTCGATGAGGAAACCGAAAAATATGAACGCGAATTAGTTACGAAACTCGGTGTTAGAAAGTATTTTTCAGATAGTATTACCGCCGAGTCTCTCGTTAACAGTGTTTATCCTTTTTTTAAACAGCAAAACGAAGAACGAATTCAACAAATATCTGAACATTTTTTCAAAGACCAAACCGAAGGAAGCAATCACGTCGTCGATGCTAATGGTGATTCATTCTTACAGGTCAATCCGGTCTACTTCTTTACTGGAACGCGCTCTCTCTTTGATCTTTACATTAAGATCGGCACCAATCGCTTTATTAAAATCATAACATCTGGAGACCCCGTCGACTTTATACGTTTGGACAACTACCTCAAAAAAGGAGCGCGATCGTTTTTCGTTAAAGATGTCAGTCTCCGGTCCTATGTCGATCATTGCAAAAAATACCTTCAAGCATCCCTACTCTCTTCGTGTCTATCGACTGAAGAAAAATTAGATGCAACCAAATCCTACGGCAATCTATTGGGCACGCTGATAAATAAAGATTTTTTCTCAGAAGAACTACTTTCATTGAGCCTCGAATTAACACACGCCGTTCGAAACTATTTAGAGAATATTGATACTCGGGGCTCGAAGCTCATTGAAGATTTTCTTAAGGACCCTAAATCAATGAGTCATGGCGTAGCCACTTGCATGATCGGATCCCTTGTTGCTGCCAAGGCGAAACTTGGTGACTCTGAAACAATTCTTCGCATTGGTCTAGCTTGTTTTTTACATGACATAGGCCTGAAATCAATGCCAGAAGAACTCCTGCAAAAAACTGAAGAAGAAATGAGTTTGAAAGAGAAAACTCTTTACCGAACTCATACCGAGGTTGGAAGCAATGAAGTGAGTACGATTAACAGCATCCATAAATCCGTTCCTCGCATGATCCTTCATCATCATATTCGAAAGGAAAGCTTAGGTTTTCCCATGGGAATTCCTTTTCAAAAACTCGATAAAAACGATCAAGTCGTTGGACTCGCTAACGATCTTTGTGACAAAATTGAATCCATGGCCTCGGAAGATCGTAGCAAAGTAATTAGTGAGGCTCTCGCGAGCATAGAAGCTAACTTCAGCTCGGAATTAGTAGAAGTGACTCAAAGAATTTTCAATGGAGAGTCGTTCGAAGAGTAAGGTCTTTACTAGATCTGGGTCACGCGGGTGACACCAAGTACTCCCTGAATTTTCTGCAAATGTGACATGGCGATCGATAACTGCTCGGTATCCCGCACTGAAATATCAAAAATACAGATCGCCTTCTTATCTTTTGTCGTGCGAATTTGAGCATTGTGAATATTAATATTCAAAGTGGCAAATGTTTCTGTCATCTTCCCAAGAAGGCCAGGTATGTCGTGAGAAACGACCCTAACTCGAGCCGTTCGTTCAACTCCCTCGGGAACTTTATCAACCGTCCAAGCCACTTCAATTTCTCTTTGGTCATCCATGGCAAATACTCGCTCACAATCGGATCGATGAACGGTAATCCCTCTCCCTCGAGAAATAAAACCCACTATGGGGTCGCCCGGTATTGGGTTACAGCACTTGGCAAAGCGGACAAGAACATCATCCATTCCATCAACGCTGATTATTGACTTCGACTTTCTCTTTTTATTGAGAGCTGATCGATAGACTTTCTGCAGAAAATTTTCATCATTTTCTTCGACTGCAGGCTTCTCAACGGACTCTTTATATTCAGGTGCGTATTCAATTAAAATATCTTTTGCAACGATCTTTCCGTATCCGACTCTGACATATAAATCATCGAGATCATTGGCTCCAAGCTTTCGTAGAACTTCATTGAGCTTGGAAGACTTTTCAAACTTAGCGAGACTGTATCCGGCTTTTCGAAAATCCTTCTCGAGCATCTGCTCACCCATAACCAAGGCTCTCTTACGCTCTTCGTTTTTAACATGCCAACGAATTTTAGATTTCGCCTTTGACGTCACACAGTTTTTCAACCAATCCTTTGAAGGACTTTGATTGTCATTGGTCATTATTTCGATTCGGTCACCACTTTTCATTCTCGTCTTTAGTGGAACGAGACGACCATTGATTCGTGCTCCTGAGCAATGGTTTCCTACATCGGTATGAATCGAATAGGCGAAATCTATGGGAGTGGCCCCCTCTGGAAACTCTTTAACTTCTCCTGTCGGAGTAAAGACATAGATTTCAGATTCAAATAGTTCGGACTTTACGTTTTCAAGGAATTCACCGCTAGAACCAGCATTTTGATGATGCGAAACCAAATCTCGAAGCCAGTGAAATTTGTCTAAAGAACCATTCGCCGTGGATTGATTGCCTTCTTTATAAATCCAATGGGCTGCAATCCCTCGTTCAGCAACTAAATGCATCTCTTGAGTTCGAATCTGAATTTCAATTCGTTCTGCATTGGGCCCCATAACAGTCGTGTGCAAACTTTGATAATTATTCACCTTCGGCATGGCAATATAGTCTTTAAATCGCCCCGGAATTGGCTTCCAAAGAGAGTGCACGTGTCCTAGCACTTCATAACACTCAGGCACATTATCCACTACGATTCTGAAGGCGAGAACATCATATACCTGTTCATAATCTATATTTCGGCGCTCCATCTTGCGGTAGATTGACCACAAGTGCTTCGGTCGCCCTTGAATTTCATACTTTAATTTACTGCGCTTATCGAGTTCGGATGCTAACTGATTCTTTACTTCGTCAATGTAGCGCTCGCGCTCTTTCTTTTTCTTCGCAACCTTTTGCACTAAGTGATAAAACATTTCAGGCTTGGAATAGCGAAAACTCAAATCTTCTAATTCAACTTTTACTGAGCTAATACCCAGCCGAGATGCGAGAGGTGCATAGATGTCGAGAGTTTCAGTGGCGATTCGCAATTGTTTATTGTAGGGCATGTGGTTCAGGGTGCGCATGTTGTGCAGTCGATCTGCAAGTTTTACGAGAATTACGCGAACGTCTTTTCCCATGGCAACAATCATCTTGCGAATATTCTCACCTTGTTTTTCGTGGGTGTTTTTAAACTTCATCTGAGAAATTTTAGTCACACCGTCTACGAGTTCACGAACCGACTTACTAAAGTTTTTTTCAATGTCGTCGAGAGTGACATCAGTATCTTCGACCGTGTCGTGGAGAAGTCCCGTAGCGATAGTATCTAAATCGAGCCTGAGATCAGCAAGAATTCCAGCCACACCCACCGGGTGCATAAAGTAGGGTTCACCACTTCGGCGAATTTGGCCTTCGTGGGCTTTTTGTGAAAATTCGTAGGCTTTTTCAATAAGAGAGAGGTCACCCTGGCCATAGAAACCACGGATACGGTCGAGAAGTTCTTGCAAATTCTTCGGTGAGGTTTCGGATATACCTTCTGAGGCTATAACCGTGTCGACCATGCTGCCCAATACCTTTCTTCTTCTAAAAAGTTATCGACGGACAGGGCAAATATCTGAAGTTATTCAGGTTTTTATTTGTAGAAATCAGCGATTCAGATCCCGTTCGACCTGTTCGATCTGACTCATCTTACTTTCGTCGATATTAAAAAGAACAGAACCTTGAGCCACTTCACGCAAAGAAGAAACAATGTACTTGTTGCTCTTTGTTTGAACCATGGGATTGGCCCCTTTGAGTAGCTGCTTGGCTCGCTTTGATACAAGCAATACAAGAGCAAAACGGTTATCAACTTTTTCCAGGCAATCTTCAACTGTTACGCGAGCCATGGCACCTCCAGAATCCCTACAATGTAGCGACTTCCAAGAATTTATTCAAGTTGAATATTAAGTCTTAGCCTAACTGAGGCCTAAAAGCTCTTGAATGAGCTTGCGAAATTCTCCATAGGAGGACTTAAAGTCATCGTTGACGATCTGGTAGTCGAACTTTTCGGCGTGGGCCATCTCTAACTCAGCATTCTTCATGCGAAGTTCCAAGTCCGCCGGCGCTCCACCGTCCCTGCCAATGACTCGTCGACGAAGCTCGTCCAGAGAGGGAGGAATAATAAAAATGGTTTTAGAGTCCGGGTATTTGGATTTAAAGGTTCGAGCTCCCTGAACATCCACATCCATGATTACGGTCTTACCCTCTTTCCAGAAGTCCTCTATTTGATGGAGCGGCGTCCCATAAAGATTGCCGTGAACCTCTGCCCATTCCACAAAGAAGTCTTCTTCAACGAGTTCTAAAAAGCGATTTCGGTCGACAAAGTGATAGGGATTTCCCTCGGACTCCCCCCGGCGAATCTTGCGGGTGGTGTAGGTCGTAGTATCTCCAAGCTGATCAAATTCAGAAATGATCGCATTAACAAAACTCGATTTTCCAGCTCCACTTGGGGCCGCAATGATAATCATGGGAGTTTTCATGGACAGACCTTTGACTTTACAGCCTTGTTTTAGCCTTAGGCCCCAGCGGGGTCAAGTCAGATGCAGATCATAAAGTGCGAAAATATGCCCGATTTTTAAGCCACTTATTCTATATTCTGAACTTGCTCTCTTATGCGTTCAACTATGGTCTTAGCTTCTACTACCAATTGCGTGAGCTTTGAAATTTGACTCTTTGAACCAATGGTATTCACTTCGCGCAACAACTCCTGGGCAAAGAAATCCAACTTCTTGCCGTGGTTTTTCTTGTCGTCTTTTAATAATTTTGAACAGGCTGCTATGTGCTCAATGAGGCGAGTCACTTCTTCGTTGATATCACTTCGGTCAATCTGCATAACCACTTCTTGAGCAATGCGATTAGGATCGACCACTTCTTTTAAATCATAGTTACTAATTCGATCGAGCATTTTCTTCTCTAGCTCAGCATTTGCCTTCTCGCGAATTTTTTCAACCTGAGCGACGAGGTCACCTAGCTTCTTCAATTGAGAGCTCACCTCTTTGCGTAAAAACTCTCCTTCAGAAGTTCTCTGCTGAATACAGCCCTTGGCCGCCTCTGAGAGGCAATCTAAGACCGCCTTTTTTTCTTTGGTGTTCATTTTTTTGATTTCTTCAATATGAATAATCTCTGGAACCTGAACAATTGCCTCCATCTCATCTTCCGAATCGAGCTTCAACTCCTTGGCAATCTCTCGATAGGATTTGAGCCACTTCTTCGCCAGTCCAATGTTGGTCATAACACTGACCTGGTTTGAGGAAGGCCCCAACCTTTTCTGGATATAAATATCGACAGTTCCCCTTTTGAAAAACGAAGATAGAAATTTTTTAAGATCAACTTCGATCGCCGAGTATTCTCGAGGCATATGAAAACGAAAATCAAGAAATCGCCCATTGACTGATTTAATGCCAATTTCTAAATCGTATTCATCGCTACTAAAACGACTACTGCCGTAACCTGTCATGCTCTTCATGGATTTTCTCCGGACTGTACTCGACTCAAAACATATTTTAATTGCTCATCAAGGCTATCACGCCCTGAGAGACAGGCAATATCTTGTTGTTTTTTAAACCAAGTTCGTTGTTTTTTTGCCAACTGTCGCGTTCTTAGTGAAATCAGCTCCTTTAGTTCGGGCAAATTGAGTTCTTCACCTTTTTTAAGGGTCTCGACTACTTCTTTGTAGCCCACTGATTGCATAGGTTTCCAATTTTCATCACAGACCTGTAAAAGATCTCGGACTTCCTGTAAAAATCCCATCTCAAACATTTTGTCCACTCGCTGACTAATTCTACGATTGAGAAGATCTTTCTCCCACTCAATTTCAAACTTAAAGACTTGCCCCAGAGATGCTAAACCACTTTTAGTTCGCTCAAGTCCTTCTCTCAGTTGCGATAAGGTTTTACCGAAAGCCTGATAAATCTCAAGAGCCCGAATAATTCGATAATGATCTTGTGCGGATGTTTTTCGTGCCGCTTCAGGATCGATAGCAAGCCACTCTTCAAACAATGCCTCTCCACCCTCCGTATCAATTCTTTCTTGCAGAGATTTGCGAATGGAAGGGTCGATACTGTCGATTTCGAACATTCCCTTTTCAATGGACTGGAGATAAAAGCCACTCCCCCCACAAAAGATAAAAGACTCGTGCTTTGAATTGGCAACGATATTCATAACTTTATCAAAGATTTGAGAAGCGTCGAGAAGCTCTGGATAAGAGGCTATCGAAAACAGGTGGTGCTCCACCCCTTTCAACTCTCTCTCTGTCGGTTTGGCCGACCCGATATCTAATCCACGATACATCTGAATACTGTCGAGATTCAATAACGGGGCTTTTAATTTTTGACAAAGCTCAATAGCAAGATCCGTTTTACCTGTCGCCGTTGGCCCCAAAATAAAAATAAATTTCTTTTCTCTCATCATTGACTCAGACTCAGCTATAGAACGCGACCGAAATCTTTTTCTAATTTAGTGATGGGGTATTCAACATAGACCGGGCGACCATGTGGACAAAAACTGGAAAGTGGAAAGTCATCCATTTGGCGCAAGAGACTGACCATCTCTTCTTTACTCAATATTTTTCCGGCGCGAATCGCACTGTGACAGGCCATGGTGGCAAATACGTGGGAAAGATAGCGCTCAACGGCGAAGCTACCACCCTGCTCGATCACTTCATTGGCAAAAAGCTCAATACTCTTAGCCGCTCCCGATTCAGAAATTCCCTCCGGCAATGATTCTATACTCACCGATTGAGGACCAGCTTGCTCGAGTTCGATTCCCATGTCAGTAAGTACCTGTTGATGACCGACCAAAGCTTCGATCATTTCTGTAGAAAACTCGAGAGTGAGTGGAATTAAAAATTTTTGACTTGAAAGACCACCCTCTCTGTAGTTTTTCATA
>JAUHWN010000129.1 GCA_030424665.1 Bdellovibrionia bacterium
GGCTCGAAGGCCAGTTCTTTTTACCAATGACTCGATTTCGTTTTGTGAATGATTCTTTTGGATATATTTGGTCGTTAGAGATGAATTATACTTCTAAGCATGATGACCCACTTACTGGAGTTTCCGTGCGTGCGGGAATCGACGAAGAATACCAGTCAATCCTGAGAAACTGCGTATATGGAGATGGAGATGGCTTAAATGCCTTCTTTAATGAAACAAATAATGACTTCGTCGGATTTGAGGTTCTCAGTGGTATAGCGACTGACAAGGGACTTAGAATTCGATTTGAAGACTCTGTGAAAACATCATTTGAAACCTATTGGCAAGAAAGTAATCCACAAGTTTGCGAAGAGACCATGAAGGGGATTGGTTTGATTATCAGTTCTTCGGCCCTTCTCAATGGATTTTTCACCCAAGAAGCATTCGACTATATACTGTGGTAGGCGCTATGAGACTTATATTATTACTTATCTTTAGTAGTTTGTTTTTATCATGTACGCAAGAGGTTCACCGCATTACCCATGGACCGGTCGGCGATACGCAAATTGATTTTGAACAAAGCCCAGAGGTGGTTTCACAGCTGGTTTTAGAACAAAACACTATGTATCGCGATGCTTTGGCATCAGACGACGCCAATGAACTTTTACAAAAAGTCATCTTGCCTATCAAGCGAGACTATTTTGATAGCGAGATGTACCTTAAGCCTGACCTCAATCAACAGCAGTCTTTTATTGATTTGCTCGGGATCTATAACGAAGCTATCTTGCGAGTGAATAGTAAAAGTCCTGAACTTTTGAAAGAAAACTCGATACTTGATCACTACAAAGCGATGCTCGATCGATCTTGTAATGAGAACCTTGAAGGAGGATGTGAAAACATTCGACTTCTCGCCATGGACCCGAATAGCCGCAAAGTTGCCGTCGCAATTGCCACAGCCCAGGAAGACGTTATTTCTTACTATCGCTATCTCATGATGGCTATGGACATGAGTAATAGGACTCGAGATCAAGAACTCGATTTCTACTTTATTAAGCGTGCCCAAGAGTATGGCAGACTCTTGGCTCAACAGCCGGAATCCTTTCCCCAGTGGTCATTAACGCGTCTTTCTCGAGTCTTTCACAATATTCTTATCGACTTCAAAGGGGCTGACCCCAACTCTGTTGCTTACCGAGAATTTATAGATAACTTCAACCCTTGGGAATTTTCTCGTCACGGTGATGATCTTTTTAAAGAAAGTGCGCAACACCTTATCGACCAAGCCAGTCGATATTATCTCTATGAAGACGAACAAGTAAATCAGCTTCTCGTGGACACCATTGACCGGCAGATGGACCTAGAAAATGAAGGAATTCGCTTTATCATTGAAGATATTCAGGGAGATGGCGACTTAGCTAAAACACTTGAAAACCTCGAACTCACAAAAGTGTTTCCAGCCAACGAGTACTTTTACATCGTTGATCGATTATTCAATGATCATATGACTATAGATCAAGCTTCAAAGTTTTGGAGAAATACTAACAAAGACAAAGAAGCCATTATTCAAGTGGTTACAGACTATGTAGAAGTACAGGTCGTGTACATGATTATTAAGACGAATCGTCGGATGCGATCGTTTTTTGACAATAGTGAGCGCTATGCCGATAGCTTGGTGCTCTTAAGAAGAGCCGTTAATGAAACTCTGAATCTTCATACCCAGTGGGATAGCCTTCTTAATAACAGAATAAGAAGACTTCGAACTTTTTTAGATCGACAGTTCAAGCGTTATGGAAGTGCTAGCCTTAGCCAAAATGATCCTTACCAGTTATTAGAGGGACGTTTTGAGAGTCTTTCACAGAATATTAAATACCTGGCCGTTTATCCCAACATGATGATGTTGATTTATCTAATGGCCAAAGAAAAGTTCCGAGGAGAGATTCAAACCTTTTGGGGAACCTATGTCATTGACCCAGCACTCATCATTGGTCTCTTCTTAGATGGAAATCTATCTCCCTGGTTTAGTTTTGGTAACAACAAGGTGGGCCTCAATCAGATGCAGCTATTGTATGCCTTCCACTTTGCGCTAACAACGGAGATTTTTAGTACATTTTCGAACAACAAGAGAATACCCATTGATTACGACAGTTTTTTTAAGGCTTTCATTGAAGAGTATTTTCAGAAGGAGATTACGGCAGCTGATGGACTTGTTGATAAAGTCAGTAAGTTTAACTCCTTTCTCACGCAGAACTCGAAGGACTACCGCGATCTGGAGCTATCTTGCGCCGAAGAAAGGCGTTTTCAGGCCGATGAACTAGCTCATCTAGTCGATTCTGGCGTCTATGAATTTGAACAAAGAAGTCAGACTTTATTTACAGATATCGACAGCCTCACTCAATATGTTTCAATGGGTACGATCACGACTAGTGGAACATACTTTAAACTCATTAATGAGTTTTACCGCGGACAATCCCTGACCATGCAGATTCGAAAAATACGCACCCACCTGCAAAAGAAAATCATACACATGAAGCATATGATAAATATGGTGGCAGAGTATGAGAAGAAGGAAATGCCGGCTTTGATGGCCCTTTTTAAACAAATAGAAGACCTTCAAGCCAGTCTTATACGAAGTACTCATCAAATGCATTTGCGTCTAGATGGCTGTGACCATTTACTGGTGAAACGTGAATACATGTTGCAAAACGCTCTTATTCGTAAAGAGCGAGAGTTTATGGCGAAGGTCTACGATGACATCATTGATTTGCGAGTTCTTCAAGAAAGGTATGCGCTGTCCACTTTAGAGGACCAGGAGAAGGTCGAGAAAATTTCTTCACTTCAAGCCAGCTTCCCGAGTGTGGAGAGTTGGGAAGGTATCGACGAGGAAACTTACAATCGATTGCGTCAAACCGTGTTGAACCAAGATCATCATAAATTGAGTGATACAGATTTTCCTGAAGGAATCAGAAACCGGGGCTTTCGAGGTCGAGTTACTGATCGGATCTACGAATTCAGAAAATTCGACATGCTTGTCCGCATGAAATCCTATTTGAAAGACATTTATCCGCAATTGCGAGTCATGTTGCCTGACTTCGATACCTGGTCGGTGCTGACCAGTTCTGAAGTAGATCCTGTTCGTGTGGACTTTACGCTTGATGAAGCCGAGAGAAAAGAAGACTTCATTAAAAGAGGGCTTTCATTCTTTTTTAGTAAACTGGATTGGTATGAGCAAACGACCAATGTCTTTTTCTTTAAGAGCAAGCTCGAAATGCTAGCGGAGCTCTATAAGATGAGTCCCTATTCTTTAACACCAGGAGCTTGTGAGGATTTAGATGCGTCAGGGTGTATGAATGTTACTTCATCTGATATCGTCGAAGAGGGATTTAAGATTTTGAAATTACTCAATCTTGATCAGTTTGATATCGAAAATCTTCAGTGGACAGGAACTCATGAGAAGTATCCGGTCAGTGCACTTCTTGATGAGTTTATAATGGAGAAGAAGTCCAAGAGGAAACTGCCTCTATTTGACAAAATTTTTCATTTGATAATTTCTGATGATCCCGATTTTACGAAAGTCGAAACTCTCTGGCTCGACGAAGCGGTGAGTTACTACGAAACAGAGACATCTCTAGTTAATTTCTTTTTTAAGCCTTCTTCTGAGATCAAGGTGCGCATTAAAAGTGAATACTTACCGAAGACAATCGACTATGCGCGAAAGGCTCAACAGTTTGTGGATACTTTGAATAGTTATAGAATCGATCCAAGATATCAGATTTCTGAATTCAAAATTAATTTAGAGGAAAGTGTCATCGTCGATAAAGAAACGATTACAGTTTCAGGTACAACTGCTGAGGCTCCCATTTATATATCGACTACTAAATTGAGTGACTTCACCAGTCAATTGACCACAGTCAATGATTCTACCGATGGTCAGTTTTTACCTGCTGAATTTGGAGGGAAGTACACTGAAGAAGTTGAATAAGTGCTTTTTGCACCTTATATGGCTTTCTATGTTATTTCTGAACAGTGCCTGTTCAGTCGATTACAGTGATCCGCTCTATGATCATCAAGACCCAGCGCCCGAAGCTGCTTTCGAAACTTCCGAAAAGTTAGCAACCCAGTCAGGTGATGAAGAAATTGATCAACTTTTAAGGGCTTTTGAAAGTGGAGAAAAATCAGCTGAGGAGTGCCTGGAAGTCTTGCGACCACGGGTTCTCAATTCTGAAGCTTTTCAATCTGACGAAGTTCCAAAAACACGTGGCTTTATAAAAGCGCTCTCGTTATTTAGTAGAATTCTTTCAGAGCAACACAAGTCCTCTCAATTGAACTCGAGTGACCTTGGCGAGTTTAAGAAGATCTTTGTCTCTCCATGTATGAGTGATGAGTCCCAATGTCGATCCCTTGGCGAACTTAGAGGAACCCCTTACCTCGATGAGTTGGTGGTAATCGCAGCGAACTCCCAAGAAACCTCGCTCGCAGATTACTACAAGATGATGTTTATCGCTTTTGATTTGGGTAACTCAAGAACTCCTTCTTTTGTGCTAGATGCTTATTTCGCTCGTTTCAAGGAGCTGGCTCAATCAGACCTTTTTAAAAATGGCAATGATGAGTTTTTCTACCGTCGTCACATGATTCTTCTTGGTGAGGTGGCCGAGAAGAGTGAGTTTCTTTCAGATGAAAATATACTTTCTTTCTTACTTTATATTGAGCCTTGGAAACCTCGTAGTGAAACAAATAATGAAATCGAGAATTCCCTTAAGGCGATGAGTTTTGGACTTTTTGCTAATCACTTAAAAAAATCAACTGAGCTAAAGAGCGCTTTTAAAGCGTATATTAATAATACCATCAAGTCTTATGAAGAAATCCAATTAGGGGCACTGAAAAAGAGAACTCCGCTTGGTATTAATATGATTGAGAAATTAAACATCGATCTCGATTTTTTAAAAAACGAACTCTCTCGGATCGATTTCTTCTTTGCAATGAGTATCTACAAAGCCGACTTTGGAATCCAAGAAGTGACGGAGATGCGAAGGGCATTGGGTGTTCAGACGAGTTTTTACCCCGTCGCCCAATCTGGTCTACAGCTTAAGATGGCCGAACAGGTCAAATCTACCAATGAGTTTATGCGCCGAAAATTTATTGAAAAAACGAGTTCGTCACTGAGTGAAGAGGCCATTAATTCGACTATCTTTGATAGTTTTCTCTACGAAGCACAGCTCATCGGAGAAGAGTGGATGCAGTTTACAGAGAATACCAATTTATTAAAGGATTTGAGTTTGAGCTTGGCTCCTTCTAGTCAACTTTCGGAAATCAATAAGTACTTTGCCAGTGTCGATCGCAATATCGAAATGGTGGTTACCTACGCTTTAATGATGCCTTTAATGGTGCAAATGTCTAAAATGAATTACAACCAGAGAATAAAGATTCTTTGGTTTGAATTCGTCATTTCTGCACGAAGTATTATGGCCCAATTTTTTAGGGGCTATCGCAGACCTTGGTTCAAGTTTACGACGGAACTGAATAGACTCTATCCCCACGAGCTGATTCTATCTTTTTACTACTCTATCGCCATTGATGGATTTTCAGCATTTAATACATCGGTAAAGGAGTTTCTTGAACAGGCCTATGAGAGATTGATTCAGCAGAATGTAAATCGTTACCGAATTTACACAAATCAGTTGGTCGATACCTATCTCAGTACGGGTGAATTTCAGAATTTGATTGGCTTTTGTTTTAATCCCAATTACACCGAGAGTCTACGATTCGAAGATCTCGATGATTTTACCCAAGGTTCTTTTGAAACCTATTTTAAAGGAGGAAGTAGCCCTGGATCTCCCTCTGGATACAATTACTACTCTGAGGTTTTCTCTGACATAGATGCTGAAGAAGACGGCATGTATATTGTTCCATTTGCCGAGTTACTAGATAGTCATCGAACTGAATTTTTAGACAGAATGAAGTTGATAAAGCGATTCTATCAGATTGCCAAGGAGCACTCTCAAGAAGATCTATCTGCCTTTCAGAGTAAAATTGATGAGGCCGAAAAGGTGTCGAATCTATTTATGACTCGAGTTGTACAGGTTCACGAAATTTCTGAAGCTTGTCAGAGCTTGCGTATAGAGACCGAAAGAAAAAGGCAAGTTGCTCTTATACAGTATGAAAGAGAGTATCTCAAAGATATTTATAAGTTGGCTCAGGAAATTCAAAAGGGTGAGGTCAGTCTCGAAAGCGCTAATGGGAGTTTGAAATTTGATGAAGGGTACCCCGATAATTATAAGGGATTTGATCATTTTGAAAAAATCGGGAACAAGATCATTTATCACTTTCACAAACTCGATCTCATGAGAAGAGTGAGGAACCACCTTTCGACTGGATATCAGAACTCTTCAGGTGAAAGTTTTCCGGCTATTGCACTTTTTTATCACCCAACCAGGTTCGAGGCGACTAACAGCTATCTCAATCCTTGGAGTTTTGATTCTAGTAAGGAGATACGTCCGCGAGTTGAAATCTCAATTCCCGGTCGATTGCGAAACAATTCGGGGCTCCAGGTGCAGATTGACGGAAAGCCCTATAGCTATTTTAGTAATAAATTTCCGCGCGTTAGTTTTCAAATTGAATCGGGAACGAGTGAAGAGCAATTTCTCGGCGAGGCATTAGAGTTGTATAACTCTAGACCGGCGGCTGAGGAGACTGCGAGCTTTAAGAATCAAATGGGGAAGTGGCAAGATCAGCTTTCTGAAGCCTTTTTTAAGGTTCAGTACTATTCAGCCCACTTCCAGCTCATTCTCTATAAAATGGGCGATTTTCCGATATATGATTTCGAGCGTCCAGAGTGTCTTCAGGAATCGAGTCTCAATACGAGTTCTTGTTTAAAAACCTATCGAATAGAAGCCAAAGATTTGGTAAAGGCTTCCCTAAAATCCTTTCTCTTCGCCGATATATCAGAGCCAGAAGAAGTGGAAGTCTACGGATATTTAAAAAGAAGAATGCGTCCCGATACAATGAACCCCTACGAGGGATTAGCGCCAACTCTCTTCAACCCGAAATCACAACAACCTCTTGGTGTTTTTAATTATATAATGGCAGGACTTTCTCAGGAACTTCTCGGTAATAGTTTCGCTTGTTTGAGTGATAGAGGCTGTGATGCCGCCGTAACCCGGGTTGGAGACCTGAAGCGAGCGAGGGATTATCATTTGACCGAAGGTTTAAAGAAAATCTTTTTCTTTCCCGTGGCTCTTGGTATTAAGCAGGATATATTTTCTGACCTAAAAGTGAGGGTTCACCATAATTTTAATCAGATAGCGACTTTCGAACGAGAAATGAAATTGGCAATTCAAGAGATCGCTACAGAAAGTAATCGCCATAGTTCTACCCATTTTCAACTCAACCTAATGCTTAACTCAGAACCCCTTCAAGTCCCTTGGTTGGAGAGTAATAATCTTTCAAGTGAAACCGCTTTTGAGACATTCAACGAAGATACTGAGGGGCTTTTCGAATAGACCTCATCTTAAATAGGTTCCTGTTCGCGTCTGCGGACAGCGAATTGACTTTACCAGCCTCCGCCTCCGCCGCCACCTCCTCCGCCGCCGGAGAATCCGCTTCCACCTCCGCCGGAAGAACTACTCGGGTCGACTGCTGAATTCGATATTTGTGAGGTCATTGCTGCAGCCACGCCGCCTGCTGCGGCGAAGCTAGAGAACTCCCTAGAGCCATCGGCAATGGAGCTGTTGTACCAGCGAGGGTAGTGAGAGCTGGTATCATTGTTTCGACTGGAGTTCTGTAAATGACTTTCAAATCGCGATGCCCAGATGTTTTCACAACCGAGAGCAACAGCATAGGGGAGTAGCTTTTCGAAGTGTTCATCGTTCATTCTCGGAGGGCGAACGGTT
Source organism: Bdellovibrionia bacterium (assembly GCA_030424665.1). GTDB lineage: Bacteria > Bdellovibrionota > Bdellovibrionia > Bdellovibrionales > JAGQZY01 > JAUHWN01. The sequence goes on from JAUHWN010000129.1 coordinate 7,863, forward strand.
TTCATCTCATTATTGTCGGCATAACTGAGGTACATTCGAAGTCCTTCTATGTGTAAGAACTGCTTATAGCCGGCTGGAGTTCTTCTTTTGACTAAGACACTAAAACTAATGTGCACAGCATTTAAAACACTGACTATTACAAAAACGAGAATGAACTCTTGAGTGGCCCAAGTAAAGGCCCACGAAAACACTGAGACCGAGGAAAAGTCTCCAGTTACCTGAACAGCAATTAAAACGTAAATAAAGCCGATCGAAAAAAAGCTGAAGCCAGTGGCTGTCAAGGTTGACCAGTAGTTAGAACTCTCGGTGAGAAGTGCTCCCGGCAGATACTTTGAAATTGGGTAGGAAATTAAAAAATAAGAAGTTATCGCTATCGACAAATGAGCCACGGAAGTAAATGGCATAAATTGTGACATTGCTAAAAGGGTAATTAAATAGAGGAGATTGGCTATACCCCTAAAATAGCTATTTTGAACAACATAGGTACCATTAACTAGTTTAGATACGGTCGACTGATGACTTTTGATAAGAGTTGAAACTTTTGAATGATAAGCAGTATTAAAGCGAAATTTATCACTAGCTTTAAAGAGGTTGTTATAGAGTTTAATTTCATCGGAGTTCTCTATTTCTTTGGGATTAGTTCCGGGTAAGGCCTCGACTTCGTATGTTCTGCCATCGAAGTGAAGATCGACAAACTTCTTGGCAGCTAGACTTAGTATATTAGCAGTGAGACTGACTTGATCATACTTCATTTGGTGAATCATCCGAGCGGCCCCAGGAGAAACTCCTTTCGGTGGCTCAAACCGAGGGATGATGGTGTCTCCTCCGTAGTCGACGCCAACTGTAAACCAAATGGAGAAACATATCAGGGCAAAGGCGAGCGCAATGCATAAAGCATAGAAATAGCGCAAAAAATAGTCCACTGAGAGGCCGGCGTATTTTTGAATCTCGTTTTCGCTTGGGGTGAGCAAGCTTTTATCAAAAGTCATAGAGAGAGTGAGTCCCTCTCGAGGATTCAGCTCTCTAGTGGTAAAGAGTTCGAGTTCCCCAGACTCGGTGAGCTTATACTCTGAGTCCACTTCATTGGCGCCGTAGACCCCCGTAAAACCGGCTACAAAGTGGATTGATTCTGCTGTGATCTCTTGCGGAAAATGGACTCGAACACTCGCTTTTTTTATGTAGAACTGCCAATAGTTACCTGTAACATTCCAGTAAAATCGTTTTTTTTCTTGGTAGTCAGAGATATAGTCTTTCACTTCATATATAATCTTGTATTCGTAATAGCCGGGATCGAGTTTTCGGTAACGATCACCAACATAAATTTTCAATGTTCCGCCAGAGCCATCGAGAAACCAGGATACGTAACTTCCATCTTTTTTAACGTCGATAACATTGAATTTTATAAACCGAGTGGACCCATCACTTCGTCGATAAAACATGGGGATTTCTCTATAAATTCCTCGTTTTATATTCCTGCGTTCTGCTTTAACTCTTATGGTCTCTTCGACCCGAATAGATCGGTCAGCGCCGAGATAAATGTCAACATCAAAGGACTCAATTGATTCCGCGGCGAGAGTCCATTGGGTCGAAAGGAGAAGAAAAACAAAACCTATAAAGATCGATATGGGCTGTAGGCTTCTAGGTAGAATAGTCACGACGATATTCCTTCTTAGTTATTTGTACTAAAGCTGACTCTTTCGGTGGCGGTTTCAAACTCAAGGTAATGCTTCTGTGTGTATCCGAAGAGACCTGCCAGAAGTACATTGGGGAAGACTTCTTTGGCGATGTTAAATTCCCTAACAGTTCCGTTGTAATAGCGTCTCGTGAGTTGAATAGCCTCTTCGACTTCAATCAATTGCTTAAACAAATTGTTATAAACTTCGTCTGCTTTGATTTCTGGGTAGTCTTCAACTAGAACGAGCAAACTTTTAAGCCCTTTAGATACGAGGCGCTCGGTTTGCTCTTGATCGCCTTCACCTGAGCGAAGCCTGACGACTTCTTCAAGAGTTGTCTTTTCATAGACACCATAACTTTTTGCAATTTCAACGAGGTTAGGAATCAAGTCCATTCTCTTTTTAAGTTGAACGTCGATATTGCTATGGGCTTCACTGAGGTGATTACTCAGGCGGACCATCTTGTTGAAGTACAAGATCATCCACACCAAAATAAGAGCGGCGAGGCCAGCGAGGAGGTAAATCAAGAACAATCCTTTTGCCCCTATTATGAACTACTCATGCAGATCATGAAAATAAATTCATAATCTAGCTTTCCCACGAATAGCTAGGGAGCTGCGAAAGATCCTTAAAACACCAGTGCAAGTTTTTCTGGACTTAAAGGCTCAGCTAAGGTACAGTGCGTCACGAACGTTTTTTCGAGTGGATACGGAGTAAAGACGAGGGGTTAACGTCTTTGTGCCGTTTTTGAAATTTAGGAAGGTTACAGTGTCCATTCTTATTCATGTAGTACGTTCTCTCGTCCAACTATTGTTGTCCGCCCTTAAAACTCTCTTATTCATAACCACATGTGTATTGGCCCTTACCGCTGTTTCTCATGCCCAATCCGAACTATCAGCGACGGATGTCTTTTCAGGCGCAAGCCTAGTTTCTTCGACAGAAGATTATAGCCAAACCGAACTCGAAATTTTAGAAGCCATGTATATTACTAAAAGGTTGGGAATTCCATTTCATTTTTATGGACAAGACTTCTCTCCACAAACTCTCATTGACCTGTATTTGCCCAAGATCCATCTGTTGACCGATCAAGCAAGGCTCATACTCCCAAGAGAGAATCTTAGATCAAAAGACCTCAAGTATTTCTTTGCAGCCCATCAGGTATTCAATGGGATTTTAGGGTTCCCGAGAGTTTCACTACAAGATATCAGCCCAGAGAATCGGTCTGAGACTTTCGATCGACTGACTCGAATCCTCACTAAGAGAATTGCTTTCGTGGCAGCTCTATCACAAAGATATGACCTAGATTGGTTTTATAGTTGGGCGGCTCGTAATTCCTATGCCTTGCAAACCCCTGAGGACTCAACTTTATCATTTGTTCAGCGGTTTAAAAATTCAGAACATCTTTTTGAAATGGCACTAGGAGCTGCGACAGGAGAAACAAAAAAGTCTCAAGGAATTATTAGATCTACAATCTCTAGTCCTATAATTAGTGCCGGTCTACCAACCTTTGATTTTATGGGGTCGATGGATTTTACAACTCTTGGAGAGGAATTGGCTCGTCACACATCTCCTGAAGCTGTGGGAGAAATGAATGCAATTATGACACCCCAATCTTCTTACGCAACCTATAAAGTTTTAGCAATGAATCTTGCTGACCTTTTAATGGAAAGCGAATTTGTGAATTTCGCTGAGCAAATGGGGTTGGGTACTGAGCTCAGCCCATGGGAAGCGGATCTAGAAGCAAAAATCCGGATGTTCAATTCCAATCAATTTCCATTTCAAAGTGAGGGTTCTGAGGCTGACCTCCAGTTAGAAGGTAAGAAACAACGCTTAATTCAAAAAGTACAGAGACTTGCATTTAAACTCTATCAGTTAAGAGGTAATGGCTTCAGTGATTTTGATTCTCCTTCGCAGATTCAGTTTCTGGGCGACCTTCGCAGAGAAATTGTCGCTAGCCCTAACGACGAAGAGTTAAGTCGACTTGAATCAGTTTATGAGGATACCTTGAGGGACCTTATTGCCAGTCGCTCTGCAAATTCTCAAATTCCTGTGGAATTTCTTACCGAGGAAAGAAGTTTTATTGAGCCGAAGCAGCAGAAGGAAGAAAAGGTTCTTCAGGCCTTGAGGATGGCAGATATTAATCACGTCAATCGAACGCATAGAGAGAGATTGAGTGCGTTTGGACACGATTGGGCCCAAGCAGGAATCGCTCGGCTGGAGACGGGTGTTGATGACCCGGAAGAACATAATACTCCGATGCTCGTCGATGCCCCGAGAGAAATGGATTACATTCAAAGGCTAGTTAGTCTGAGAGATGCTGTCTTTCATCGAGTTAATAATACGTTTTTACCAATGGTTGAAAACTCGAGTTTGCCCGACGACATAAAAAATTCGATCAGAACTTCGATGAGCGAATACTTGGAGGTTTTTAGTCAAAAGGTGGGGCAGGCCATTAGTAGCTATAGCCAAGAGTTCCTTAAGATTGAAGCGACTCAAGATAAGGCAAAGGCAGCTGTAAAAATGTCTCGACTAGAAGCTAATCTGTCGCGTTCTCTGCACCAAAATTTTAAAGCGATGATTGATATATCTAATAACCTCGATAGTCGGAGACGTAAGCTAAGAAGGCCCCTTGCAACCATAAGACGCACGATTGCAGATTTAGATGCTGGAACTTTAGTACGCATGCCTGTTCTTCAAGAAATCCTAGATCAGTTTCCAGCAAAGGCTCGAATTTTTAGTAACCTTTGTACATACATCACAAAACTCTGTATTAAAAACCAACCTTTAACTGATTTTGTTAGAAATCGACTGACCTACGCCGATATCAGTAGAACTGGAAAGCCTGCACATTTTACGGGAATCCCGGTAGAGGAGATTAAGCGATCGCTCCCTGAAGATGCGGTGATTATTGTTGTAGCAAATCACGACTACGCCCCACTTGATGCCAAGGTTCTCGACGATCTAGCGAAGCAGCTTGAAGCCAGAGAAACCATGTTTTTGACAACGAAGGTTGTCTATCCCCATTTTTTCATTAGAAAGAATACCGATCCAAATACCTTCTTTATAGAAGATCGTTCATGGGTTAAAAAAGCCTTGGCAAGACTGGAGGCGACTGCGGGGCGGACAATTT